>PXBQ01000473.1 GCA_003566875.1 Spirochaetaceae bacterium
CAGGTCGACGCCGATCGGGCATACGATAAGGCACGGTATTTGTCTGCGTATCAGCAGTTCATGCTCAATCCAAACGGGCACCGCGATACGTACGTGGAAGAGTGTCACCGCGGTTTCTTCGAAAACCTTCGTGCCGGGCACAAACCGGAAAAGGCGGCGGTCAACGAAAAACATATTGGCGGCATGGTAGCGGGGGTGCCGCTGTATGGGGCGCTGCGACGTCATGAATATCCCGATGCGGAGGCCCGGCAGGCGGTGCTCTCTCATGTTGCGGCGACCCACGCCGGCCGGCAGGTTGCCGACGCCACCGGGACGCTCCTTACCGTTGCATCTGAGCTCTGGCACGGCGTCCCCCTGGAGCAGTCGCTGACGACGCATCTGAATCGACAGGATCTGCCGTATCTCCAGGGCCCGATAATCCGGCATGCTGCGCTACCGCCGGAGAAGGTACTGGGGCGACTGTACAGCACCGCCTGCTATCTGGATGAATCGCTGCCGGCAACGTTTTACCTGGCGCTTCGCTATGCAGATGACCCCGAGGAGGCACTCATCGCAAATACCATGGCCGGCGGCGACAACTGTCATCGCGGCGCCGTACTGGGGGCGCTGCTCGGTCTCGATGGAGGCGCGTTGCGATTTCCCGAGCACTGGCGGACCGGCCTGGCCGAGCGATCGAAAACAGGTGCCCCCACTTCTTGACACACTCGGCGCACTCGGTTTAAACTGACGCGTCAGTACAACCCGAGTACGGAGAGAGTTATGACAACGAAGGACGAGACACGACAACGCATTCTCGACGCGGCCGAGATCGAGTTCGCCGAGAAAGGGTACTTCAATGCGAGTATCGACCGGATCGCCGAACGCGCTGCGGTTGCGAAAGGGACGGTGTATTACAACTTCGCGGGGAAAGGGGCGGTGTTTCTCGCCGTCGTCGATCGAGGATTAACGGAACTCACGCGACGCGTGCGACTCGAAGCGGAGCGCGATGGGTCCGTGCGCGAACGACTATCTCGCGTTTTCCGCGCTCACGCTGAGATGCTGTTCGAGTATCCACGGATCGCGGAGATCCTGTTCCGCGAGATGACGTCGGGCCTCGAGCCTGCCGTTCTTGACGGGATCCGAGCCATTCGGTCCGCGTATCTTGAGTCGCTCGTCGGTCTTGTTCACGACGGTCGGCAAGAAGGAGTTCTCGGCCCGACACATCCACGCCTGGCGGCGATCGCCGTGACCGAGCTGAGTTACGCGGTCTGCGCCGAGCTCATCGCGACCGGCGGCACGCAGGATGAGGCGGTCGAGTTTCTGGTACACGTGTTCACGGGTGGTCTGATAGGGGGAAACGATGAATCCCGCAGTTAGAGCGCTGAAGTTCATCCGGCCGTACCGAAAACTGTTTGTGTTGGGGCAGCTTGTGACGCTCTTCGCAACCGCCGCGGGCCTGGTCTTCCCGCTTCTCACCCGAGACATCATCGACGGTCTCATCGGTTCGGGCGGTCACGACGCGGTAACGCGCAGCGTCGCCCTTCTTGCGGCCGCGTTCTCATGCCTCGCGCTATTGACGTACGTCAAAGAGAGAGCGCTTGGAGACTTGAGTCTGCGCGTCGTTCGGGATCTTCGCGACCGTGTCTTCTCGAAGATTCCCGAGCTGCCGTTTCGGTACTTCGATCAGAATCGCAGTGGCGACGTCATCTCGGTCATGACGAACGACATCAACCGCGTGCAGGACTCGGTCTCTCGTGGCCTTGCGTTCGTCGTCACGCAGATCGTGTCGCTCGTTGTCATCCTTGTTCTTCTGCTCCGGATCGACGTGATTCTGACCGCCTTGATGGTTGCCGTGGTGCCCCCGTTCGTAGCGGTGGTCGCGGTAGTCTCGCGCAAGAGTCGCATTCAGTCGCGCAGGCTGCAGGGTCTGTTGGGAAACGTAACCAGTATCGCGGCCGAGTGCGTGCGCGGAATCGACGTCGTCAAGAGCTACGTCTTGGGATCGCACGCGATCGGGATCTTTCGGAAGACAAACGACGACGTCCTCGAGACCGGACGGACACAAGTCCGATTGACCGCTGCGGGCGCCGCGCTCTCGACGATCGCCGGTGGGATTGCCATCATCACGCTGATCGGCGTAGGGGGAGCGCGCGTTCTCCGTGGGCTGATCACGCCGGGCGAGCTCGTCGCGTACCTGATCTACGCACAGATGATCATCGGCCCGATCGGAATGCTGACCGGAATCGTCGTCGAGATTCAAAAGGCGCTCGCGGCAATCGAGCGGGTTTTCGCATTAATCGACGTCGATGGTGAGCCACGGGCTGTCACACCGAATTTTCCGTCCGTGCGCGACATCGCGGCCCCCGTTGGAGTGATCCCCCGCGACTCGATCGTCTCTACGCCCGGGGCGAGCATCGAGTTCAGGAACGTCGATTTCTCGTACGTCGACGGCCGCCCGGTTCTCGTCGACGTCTCGATCACGGCGCGCCCGGGCGAGTTCATCGCATTGGTCGGCCCGAGCGGCGCTGGGAAGTCGAGCCTACTGAAGCTTCTTGTCAGATTCTACGAACCGACGACCGGGACGATTCTTCTCGACGGGATCGATCTCTCGACCATCCCAATAGACGATGTGCGCCGCGAGACGGCGCTCGTGATGCAGGAGACGCACCTTTTCGACATGAGCGTGCTCGAAAACATCCTGGCGGGCGATCCCGACCGCAGCGACGAGGACGTGATCGATGCGGCGCAGGCGGCCCACGCCGCTGAGTTCGTCGAAGAGATGAGCGCGGGCTACCACAGCCGAATCGGCGAGAACGGCACCCAGCTTTCGGGCGGGCAGCGCCAGCGGATCTCGCTCGCACGCGCGTTTCTGAAAAACCCTCGGCTTCTCTTGCTCGACGAGGCGACGTCGGCTCTCGACACCGAGTCCGAAAAGAAGGTTCAGGCGGCTCTCGCTCGCCTGATGACCGGACGGACGACCGTCGCGATCGCGCACCGCCTCTCAACGGTCCAGAACGCCGACCGAATATACGTCATGGATCGTGGCAGCGTTATCGCTTCCGGACGACACGAAGAACTGCTCGCACGGTGCCGGATGTACTCGGACCTGTGCGAGCAACAGATGATCCGCGCGCCGGCCTGACGGCGCCGGGCGTGACCAATTGTTCCACTTTTCCACTTAATGATTAGGCATATACTTTCACCATGGCGGAGCGCACGTCCTACGACAGTGCGTACAAGTATCTCTTCTCGAGTCGGCACGTTTTCCACCAGTTTCTCACGCGCTTTGTCGACGAAGATTTTGTACGCGGTCTCGCCGTCGACCACGTGGAACTGGTCGACAAGAGCTTTGACGGTGCCGACGAACTTGAGCGAACTGATCGCTCCTGAGATTCCCGGCAAGTACATTCCGTCCTTCGAGTACTACCCTATCATTGAACGCGACATCCCGG
>PXBQ01000258.1 GCA_003566875.1 Spirochaetaceae bacterium
CGTGTCACGATGTTTCCGAATAGATGAATCTCGATCTCGGCGACAAGCTCGTCATCGCTGAAAAACCCGGTTGTGTTGAGCTCGGCGACCGCTTTTGCGATCAACTCGAAGTCGTAGTGATACTGCGCGTCGATCCGCTGCAGTCGAGTCAGGATAAAAAAATCGACCGTCTCGACGAGCGAGCGAACCGGGTCGAACTTGAGAATCGACGCTACGTAGTTCTCGAACTTGACCAACGTGCGTGTGAACGTCAGCAGGACCGCCGGGGCCGCCGGCGTCTCATCGAACTGAAACTCTCGGGCCGAGAGTGCTCGGCGAAGCGCGTCGATCAGAACGAGCGACTTGCCGGTACCGGCGCCGCCTCGGATCAGAAAGTCCGTTTCACCGTCGATGCTCGACGCGACCTCTTCCTGCTCCGGCGTCAGCCGCATCAACGTCCGCTCGTAATCCATCCGGGTCCGTGTGTAGACGCTGAGCCGCCCGAGCGACCGGATATAAAGCTCGAGCTCACGGTAGCCTTCCATCCGGCGAATCAGCGTTTTCCGTTCATCGGCGAGACGCGCACGCTCGCGACGCAGTTCGTCGACGCGTGAGTCTTTCTCCCGGAGCCGCTTCCGAGCGTCCTCAAGCTCGAGAGTGTACCGCTCGATCCCGTTCTCGAGCTCGGTTACCCTGCGGCCGGCGGCTTCGTACTCGGCCAGTTCGCCGAGCAGCTCGGAGTTCCGCGACTGCAGACCAAGCAGTTCCTGCTGTAACGTATGGATGATCCGGTTCTGCTCGGTAACCGACGCGCGTTCGTTCCAGACGTGAAGCGTGTGTTCGAGCGCGCGGACCTCAGGGAACGACGCGATCCCGACCAATCCACAAAAAACGACAAAGAGATGCGTCGCCGCGACCGCCTCTTCGGAGTCGAGTTCGCCAAACGAGTGGCGAACCATGTTCGTGAATCGATGCTCTCGCGCAAGCGCCGTAAGGCACGACAGTCCGTCGACAAACTCGCCGCCCGCCTCGTCGAGCAAACGCTGACGATACTCCCAAACGACGTCGGAAAACTTTTCGGCGTCCGATCCCCGAACTACGTCGCGAATGTAATACTCGACAAACGAGTGCAGCGCGAGTACGTAAAAACCCGCATCGGTTCCGACAAGACGATTTAACCGGGATAGTTTCTCGTTCATGGTCTCACGCGTACACAATACCAGCTTTCGTTCTCGCTGACAGCCGTTGAAAACCCGCGCACAATTTCTATCAAAAATAGTAATATATATACGCATCCCGTCTTTTGGATCGGAGACGCGCCTCGGCGCGATGATTCCCGCCGGGATAGTAACGATCACGATAGGGGGCCCGTGTGAAAAAATCAGTTGTTATGCTTTTGTCGCTTATTGTCGCAAGCGGAGTCGCGTACGGCGATACGGCCGGTAACGGAAACACGTTCAGGTTCGACTTCACGACCGCGTACACGGGGAGCGTGGAGCAGCATCACGTCACGGTGACCCCGGCGCTGATACGCAGGATCGGGCAGATCGGACTTGGCGCGGGTCTCAAGGCGTACATCGGGATCGGACACGAAGGACGGTATCTCACTCCTCACGCGCGATTCGAGATTTTCGACGTCGTCGTGATGTCACCTCCGGACGGCGGGCCGTCGAGTTCGGGTTCACTCTACATCGGCATGGGGCCGTCGATAATGGTCGTTCCTCCGGAGACACCTCCCGGAGCTTTGGGTGGGACGATGCTGCTCGTTGGGCTCCATAATCCGGTCTTGCCGGCGGGACCGGGGTACGTCGCGCTTGACCTGGGGCTGGAGATCTCACCACCCCGGCGCGATCGAACTGGAGATCTGCTCGACGACGAAGTCATCAACGCGCTCGCGTTCTTCTGGGACCGGTGGGCCGGGTACAGGTGGAAGTTCAACGTCGGCTTGACGTACGCTCTTCGGTTCTAGGCGAGCCGAGGCGCCCGACTACCGTATCCAGTTCACGGTTTCCAGCCCCGCGATCCCGTCGAAATGCCGGGTATTGCCGGTCACGACGATGCAGCCGTTCGCTCGCGCTATTCCGGCGATCTGCAGATCGAACGGCGCGATTGGGTGCCCCTCGCGTTCGCGATCCGCTCGGATTCGTCCTGCCATTCGAGCGGCGGTCTCATCGAGGGCGAGCACGCGGACGCGGGGTAAAACGACACGCTCCAGAAAATCCAGGTACTTGTGCGGGTTCGAACTCTTGTACGCGCCGTAGGTGATCTCAAGGATCGATATAGTAGAGATGAACTGTTCCGATGACGGTACCGACGATATCCGGTCGACGAGTCCACGAGGGGGCCTCGGTTTCAGTAGCGTGGAGAGAGTGTCGGTGTCAAAGAGATACTTCACGGTATGGATCTTCCTGGCGCGATCGATACGCCGAATCGATGTCGTCGTGGATCTCTTCCAGGGCGTCCCACGTACCGGCAAGCGAAGCCAGACCTGCCTCTCCGGGTTTCACCGGCACTCCTTGCTCGGTGTACGGCACTACCGTCGCGATCGGCTTCTTGCGGCTCGTGATGACGATAGTCCGACCGAACGTACGGCTCTCCGTCAGAATCTGTGAGAGGCGTGCTTTAAACTCAGCGACCGATACCAAGATATCTGCCATTGCCACCTGCCTGTTCTATAGTCATGATGACTATATAATAATCCAGCCCGCTACCGGCGTCAAATAAAGCGCCAGGACCGGGCCGTCGGTCCGCGACGCGGTCAGTACGGGTGTAACTTCCGCACGGCCGACGCCGATGCGCGCAGCGCGCGGGAAAGCAGGCGCTCGCGCATCTCCGAGAGTACCGATGCGTACCGCTCCTGCCCGGCTCTGTTTGTGAACTCGCCGCCTCCACCTTCGCTCAGATCGTACAGGACCTCGGTCCCGTGCGGTTCGTACCGCAGATACTTGAACTCAGGCGTGCGGAGCATCGCCATGCCCTGGTCGTGGTACGCGAAGACGTCGTCGCGCCCGAGGGGATCGCGACCGGATAGCAGGTCGCCGGCAAGGTTTCGCCCGACCATCCTCTCGTCGGGAACCCCGCCGCACAAGCCGAGCAGTGTCGGCAGCAGATCGACCATCTCACACAGGCCGCGGCAGTCGCGGCGCGCCGACCCGAGACCCGCGGGCCACCGCAGCACGAGCGGAACCCGCATCACCTCGTCGTAAAACGCCGGCCCCTTGTGCGTGATCCCGTGGTCTCCGGCGAAGTCGCCGTGGTCCGAGCTGAACACGACGAGCGTGTCGTCGAGCAGCCCCTCGGTCCTCAGCGACTCGAGTAGCGCGCCGATCGAGAAGTCCATCTCGGTCACCATCGCGGCCAGGCCTGTCCGGTACGCGTGGAAGTCGCCGTCGCTCCAGTCGGCGCGCGCACGGAGCATAGTAGCGAGCGGCTCGGGTTTGTCGTCCCACTC
>PXBQ01000120.1 GCA_003566875.1 Spirochaetaceae bacterium
ACGACATCGGTCGCGTCTTCGAGCCGCATCGGCCTGATGCTCTGGTACTGATTCGCGTGGACCATCGTGCCGAACCCGAGGTTTGAGAAAATCTCCTTGAGCACGACGCCTTCGGCGCGACCGTCGACGATATGGACGCGTTCGACTCCGTGCGTCCCGGCGCGGTGCGCGAGCGACACGAGTTCGACCGGCGTGTCGTCGGTTCGCTCGTGGTTCATCTCGACGAACATGCCCGCTTCGAGCAGCGTCATCCGCGAGATATGCCCATCGGGAGCGATATCGATTCCCTCGGGCAGACGATACGACGAGGGTTCGATTCCGTTTGTCTCGGCGACGTAAAACAGCTTATCGGCCTTCAGCTCGATTGCGAGCGTCGCCGCGAGCTCACGCGACGAGATGTTGTACGGTTTTCCGGTCACGCTCCACCCGATGCACGGAAAGATCGGGATGATGCCGTCATCGAGCACGTTCGTAAGCAGGTTGATTTTAACCTTCTCGACGACGCCGGCGTTGTGATAGTCGACGCCGTCGACCACGCCGAGACTGCGCGCGCGTACCCAGTTCCCGATTACCGCGTTCGTGTCGTTCGCGCTCAGAAGGGTCATCACACGATTCGACGCATCGAAAGCGGCCATTTTGATGAATGGAATCGCCTCGGGCGTCGAGATCCGCACGCCGTTGTGTTTCCGCGTCTCGACCCCGTATCGTTCAAGGACATCGTCGATCCGCTGCCGCGCGCCGGGGACGATCACGATCCTGATCCCGGCGCGGTGCAGAAGCACCAGGTCCTTGACGAGGACCGAGAGCAGCGGGTGCGCGATAATGCCGTACTCTATCTGAATAACGAAAGTGCGACCCTTGAAACGGTTGGCGTAAAAGAAAACCTCACGAATCGTATCTACGTGGTCCTTAAGCGCGTCGTTTGCCACAATGACTCGCATTCTACGGTACTGTTACGAACCTTGTAAACACGCGGCGGCGGTTCGGCGAGGTTCGTTTAAAAAAACCTTGACCCGACCGTTCGTATTTATTAGGTTATATATGAAATATTTAATATAGGAGCCTACAGTGTCTGAGAAATTGACGAAGGAAACGTTCAAAGAAAAGGTATTCGATTTCGAGACCGAGACCGAGTGGAAGTAGCGTGGCGATCTTCCGGCGATCATCGACTTTATGCCGATTGGTGTGGGCCGTGCAAAATGGTCGCGCCGATCCTTGAGGAACTATCCACGGAGTACGACGGCAAGATGCACGTCTACAAGATCGATACCGACGCCGAGCAGGAACTCGCGGGAGCGTTCGGCATCCAGAGCATCCCGTCGCTGCTGTTTATTCCGGTCGACGACAAACCGCAAATGGCCGCCGGCGCGCTTCCAAAGGACGCTCTCAAAAACGCGATGAAAGAGATCTTGAAGGTCGAGTGATCCGGCGATCGATCAAAGAAAGTTGCATGCAAAAATTCGCACATGATTTTGTATTTTGACTTGACAACAGGCTGCGAAAAACTGTAACTTCTGCGGCGATACGTTGTTTGTTCAACGTATTCAGAAGCGGTAGGTAATACCGCTTCAGGATAGAATAAGTCGAAGTGGAACGTGTCGTTGGCACGGAAAGCTCGGCTAAGATGTCCATTTCTCATATGGCCCCTCAGGTTTTATTACCTCCTTTCCTGAGGGGCTTTTTTTTGCTATGATCCCTCCTCATGAAGCGGTACCCGTTTAATCAAATTGAGCAGAAGTGGCAGCGGTTCTGGGAAGAGAACAAAACCTTCCGCACCGTTGAGGACCCAAGCATCCCGAAGGAAAAACGTAGATATATCCTCGACATGTTTCCGTACCCGTCGGCTGCCGGTCTCCACGTTGGACACCCCGAAGGGTACACGGCGACCGATATTCACTCGCGATTCCTGAGGATGAACGGGTATGCCGTTCTCCATCCGATGGGGTTCGACAGCTTCGGGCTACCGGCTGAGAACTACGCGATCCAGACCGGGACACACCCACGCGCGACGACCGAACAGAACATCGCCCGATTCCGAACGCAGATAAAGTCGCTTGGTTTCTCGTACGACTGGGATCGCGAGATCTCAACGCACGACGCTGATTACTATAAATGGACTCAATGGATATTTCTACAGCTCTTTGAGCGCGGTCTCGCGTACATGGCCGAGGTCCCGGTCTGGTATTGCGAAGCGATGGGGACCGTGCTCGCAAATGAGGAAGTTCTCGCTACGCCCGACGGTCCACGGTCCGAACGCGGCAACCATCCGGTCGAACGCCGTCCACTTCGGCAGTGGATGCTCAAGATCACCGCGTACGCCGACCGGTTGTTGGACGGTCTCGACGGGCTGGACTGGCCGGAGTCGATCAAGCAGATGCAGCGTAACTGGGTCGGCCGCAGCGAAGGCGCGAACGTGAGGTTCACAGTGGCCGCGGATTTGGCCGCAAAAGGCGACGAGATCGAAGTCTTCACGACGCGCCCGGATACTCTGTTCGGAGCGACGTACATGGTCCTCGCGCCCGAGCATCCGTTAGTCGGGAAGATCACGACGCGGGAGCACGCGGCCGAGGTCGCGGCGTACGTCGCGAAAGCGACGAACAAGTCGGATCTCGAACGGACCGATCTGGCGAAGGACAAAACCGGCGTGTTCACGGGCGCGTACGCGATCAACCCCGTGAACGACGAGAAAATTTCGATCTGGATTTCGGACTACATCCTGATCTCGTACGGAACCGGTGCGATCATGGCCGTCCCCGCGCACGATGAACGCGACTTCGAGTTTGCGACGAAATTCTCGCTCCCGATCGTCGAGGTCGTTGCGTCTCCGGACGCGCGGGCCGGAGATACGCGTCCGTCGGGAGAAAATCGCGCGTTTGCCGGTGACGGGGTTGCGATCAACTCGGGCGAGTTCACGGGACTCACGACACCGGAGTTCAAAAAAGCGATCGTCGAGTGGCTCGAGCAACACGGGCACGGCCGGCACGCGGTCAACTACAAGCTCCGGGACTGGATTTTTTCGCGCCAGAGGTACTGGGGAGAACCGTTCCCGCTGGTCCACTGCGAAGACGGTTCGATCAAGCCCGTTCCACTCGAGGATCTGCCCGTGCGGTTGCCCGAGGTCGAGTCGTATAAGCCGACAGGAACCGGTGAGTCGCCTCTCGCGGCCGTTCCCGAATGGCTCGCCGTCGAGTGCCCCGGTGCGCCGGGCACCGCCGGCCGTCGCGAAACGAACACGATGCCGCAGTGGGCGGGCTCGTGTTGGTACTACTTGCGCTTTCTCGATCCGAAAAACCCGACCGAGTTTGCTTCGCGCGAAAAGATCGAGTACTGGATGCCGGTCGATCTGTACGTCGGCGGCGCCGAGCACGCGGTGCTGCATCTGTTGTACGCGCGATTCTGGCACAAGGTCCTGTACG
>PXBQ01000143.1 GCA_003566875.1 Spirochaetaceae bacterium
ACCGAAAGCAGGCTCAAGGGTGCGCCTGTCTTGTCTTGCAATACCGGCATCTGGTAGCCGGCGTCATCACATTGCCAGACCACGACGGCGTCGCGCACTGCGCTTTCTTCAAGGACAGGTCCCTGGATGTCCCCGCTATGTGCGCGTCCGGTTGCAGCGACCTGGCGCAGGAGCGACAATAGCAGTTCCGGGGGAACGTGGGGCGCGAGCGTGGGCACGGATTCATCCAGCAGCCCTGCTGCCTTCAACCCCGCGAGGAGCTTCATGTCAGCCTCGGACATGAAGGGTGCTCTGTCGCGGCGCAAGGCGCTGTGAACGTCGATATCGGCCTGCGTCTTGCCAAAGCTCCCATCCTGTTTCAGGCGCCCCTTGACTGGCGTAATCACAGGGCGCCCTTGTTTTGTGCGTACGATATAGGCGAGCCTTTCCTTCAAAGACTGTGGGGCGTCAGCCATATCTTGCGCCGACGGCGGAGGTTGTGAAAGCCTTTGTACGCCGGAGAGCCAGCGTTGCACGGCATATGCAATAGCGGACGCTTCGCCGGCATTCCGGTTCAAAGTTGCACGATCAGATGCACCGTCATGGGCATGAGCGGCTGGCGCATACGAACCGGCATGGCTGTCGCTGAGATGAAGTGCCGCTTGCACCTCGATGTCGGGGATTGCTGTCGCTCGGTCCGCTGGCATCGCATGAGCGGCATCGGCGATCGCAGGCATGATGTTGAGTGTTCCCGATCGCACTCCACGCTGTTTCCAATGCCGCTCCGGCGGATGATCGAGCAGATCCTGCAAGAGGACTGCCACGACATGCTTGCAATTGTGCCCGACGGGACAGGTGCACGAACCGTCAAAACCCTGGATGGCCCCATTCTCGGCTCGTTTCAACGTTATGTTCTGGCGATATGGCTGCGGGCGGGTTCCGCGGACCTGCGCTTTGATGCGTGTGCCATTATCCGACCGATCCGTGATCGAGGCCCGACCTTGCCGCGCATAGGTCTGGCCCCGGGCGTAGGTTTTTGAACCGGCAACACGCCGAATGGTGTCGGTTGATGGGCTCATTGTCTGAACAACTTTTTATTAGCTTGCGGTTTCTACTGCGGGAGCGCGATCACGCCATCCTACACCGGACACGATCACCATCAGACCAAACGTAAAGGGACTTCAAGAAAGTCACAAACACTCAGGGGGCGATTTTGCTGCCCCGAGCAGTTTTCGCAGTGGATCAAACGGGCCTCGCCGTAGCGACCGTGAACCATTCGGCAAGCGCTCGTTGAAGTGCGTGTCCCTACTCACGATGAGCTTGACACCGAGGCATCCGAGGGCAGAGCATCAAATCCGCGCAGATTGTCGATCCAGTCCTGATCATAGAGGAAGGAGGGATGTGACCGTCGACCATCGGTCTTGAAGACGAGGCGTCCAACCGGCATCAGGCCATTTCCAAGAGCCACACGCGCAATAACCTTTAGAATACGCTTCCCTCGTCATCAATATTATCCGAACGGACCGTTGATGCTTCGTCGCTGGAGGAGGTGGCCCTCCGTCGGCGGACAATACGCTCCGGAAGACGGCCTGATCGAGGACGAGCCCGGTCGCATCCCGCGCCGGATCCAGCAGTTCCTTAAGCCGATGCAGTTACCCCAGCACCATCAGCGCCATGGCCAGCGTCTGCAGCCTGACACCACCCGCGCTCTCCAGCTTCGCCAGGGTTTTGTCGGTCACCCTGATTCGCTCGCAAAAATCCGCGACCTGATCCGCCGCGACAAGGAACGCATCGAGCGCGAGGCTCTCAGCCTCGATCATATCCTCGCTTACAAGGAAATCTGATTAGCGTTGAACAGCTCTGGCTTCTGTCTGAGCTCCGCCTTGCTCAAGCCATGTTTTGAATTCGTGTTCTTTCCTCATTCACAGATCGCGATTTCCGAGGTTTTAAAATTGAAGACAGTGACCGTGTCACCGCAATGGCTCTGTGCCTCGGCTGAGGATGCTCAAGTAGTCGCTGTACACATACATTCGGCCACGCTGCTTGCCCGTCACCTCTCGCACGATGCCAAGGTCCTCCAGGTGCTGGATCGACTTCGCAATTGTCGGGGGCGAGATACTCAGCTGCTGCGCCGCTGCGGGAATGCCGATTATCGGCTTCTGCTGAATCAGCTGGTGGACCCGGAGGGCCGAAGCAGCCGGGCGCCCGAGATCCTCGATCTGGCGCCGATCGGCTTCGAACAGCGCGAGGATTTCTCGCGCCGCCTCTGATGCCTGCAGAGACGTCTCGGCGATGCCGTCGAGAAAGAACTCCAACCATGTCTCCCAGTCGCCGTTCTCACGGACCTGCTGCAACAGGTCATAGTACTGGCGGCGATGCGTCTTGAAGTAGAGGCTGAGATAAAGGATCGGCTCCTTGAGGATGCCCTGCGTGCAAAGCAGGAAGGTGATCAGCAGGCGGCCCAGACGACCGTTCCCGTCAAGAAACGGATGAATGGTCTCAAATTGCACATGGACCAGCCCGGCCTTGATGAGGTTAGGCATCTCCGGCGTGTTGGCATGGATAAACGCCTCAAGGTCCGACATGAGGTTGAGGACGTACTCGGGCGGTGGCGGGACAAATAGCGCATTGCCTGGTCGCGTTCCGCCGATCCAGTTCTGGGAACGCCGGAACTCCCCCGGCTGCTTCGTGCTCCCGCGCCCCTTTTCAAGAAGGATGGCGTGGATCTCCCGGATCAGGCGCAGGGAAAGCGGAAAGCCTTCGCGGATCCTGTCAAGGCCATGGTTCATGGCGGCGACGTAGTTGGAAATCTCCTGCACGTCGTCGAGCGGGACGCTCGGTGCTTCCTCGCTCTCGAACAGCAGCAGGTCGGAGAGCGACGACTGCGTGCCCTCGATCTGCGAGGACAGCAGTGCCTCTTTGCGGACGTACATGTAGAGGAAGAGCGGAGTGTCGGGCAGGATGGAGGTCACGCCATCGAGCCGGCCGATTGCGCGGTTCGCGTGCTCGAGCTGACGGTAGAGCCGGTCCATCCTCACTGGCGGGACTGGAGGCAACAGGGGAGGTACAAATGCCTCCGCGCGTTCGCCCGCGGTCGAGATGGCGACGCGCTGACCCAACCGTGATGGCTCCGGTGCTAACGCCATGGTTTAAAAAGGATCCTTTCCTTGGCAAGCTGACTGAGAAAGGATATCGCGTATTCCTTTCCTTGTCGTGGTCCTAACGGAAGTTTCCATTTCTTGTCGAGCGCTCATTCCCCTGTCCGCGTCAGATTCGGTCCGGGCTCATCCTCTGAGCCGGTGGCGCGATGGGACATCAGCGCCTCGACAAACTCCCCACCCACCGATACCTGCCGGACATCGTCAGGTATCTCTTTATTTGCTGAGAATTCTGATAAAGGAAAAGCGCTCCTTAGTAGCGCGTCAATCTGGATGAG
>PXBQ01000213.1 GCA_003566875.1 Spirochaetaceae bacterium
CGAGGAACGACGAGCCGGGCTTCTGGTCGAACCGGCCGTGTTACGTGTTGACGGAGATCGCCCACTTCCCGGACGAGCGTGTCTGGGGCCACAAATACATCGTCATTACGGACGATCGCGAGACACAGAGTTTCGTGATTTGGGACCACTACTTCACCGAGCCGGAGATCACCACCATCCTCGAGCAATCGGGTTTCTCGGTAGAAGAGATCGAATCGAGCCTAATTGCAAATAACGATTTTGCCGCCGACGACGTTCTGTTCATGAGAGCCCGACGCCGTTGACCGCGCCGGACGATCGTTTCGGATAACGGATCGAGCCCCGGGGAAAGTCATGCCCTCGATCCGGTTCTACTCGCCGGTTTCGGGGCTTTCGCCTCGGTCGGCAGTATCGAGCCGTTCGACGAACTGCTGGAAAGCGATCAGCTCATCCGGCAACCGCTCGTGAACGCGTTCGCGGACGTTCAACAGGTTTTCCAAACGCGGCCAGTCGTACTGGAGCTGGTAATAATAGCGTTTGAAGTGCCGGAAGCGCATCAGCTCGTCCATCAAAGAGTACGTCGTTTCCGAGATTACGGCGGGCCGGAGGTCCGGGACTTCGATTTTCATCTTGCGCAGCAAATCGGAATGCCAACGGTCCGGCGTGAGCGCGTTCCCAAACTGCTGCGAGATCCGAAAGAACACCGTCTCGGCGGCCGTGTAGTAGTTCTCGAGCATCGTCGCGACGGCGAACGCGGCGGTCTCATTCTGTCCGAGTTTCTCGATGTCGCCGGCCAGTTGCGACCGGGCGTACGCGTCCAGGCGTTGGAGCGCAGTACAACCGGCCGAGATCTCGGAAATGACGTCGTTGAGCTCACGGTCTTTCATACACGACGCGACCTCTGCGCAGAATGACGGACAGATGCTCGGGCAGTACGGTCTCGACGCGGAGCAGGTCGACCGGGAAAGTCGATGCGTCGAGAACGTCCCGCTCCAACCGCGACCACTCCGCCGGATCGTGGACTCCTTCCACCGCGATATCGATGTCCGACATCTCGGTGAAGCGGTCGTCCGGTCCCAGGACCGACCCCCACTGGATCACTCGTTTCGGTTCGTACCGCTCGACGATCATCGCGATGATAGAATCGGCTTCCTGCCGAGCTTTGTCCCGGCGATCCCGATCGGCCGCGCGTCGGGCGGCGAGCCGCGCACGGTACGTTCTCCGCGCCGCCTCGATGTCGAACCCGGTCTCATCGGACATCGTTACGATACCTCATGGTCAGTATAGCCGATATCGGAGTCGTCCTGAAGTCCCAGCCGGAATTTCGGGGAGACACCAAAATACTTGCAGAAAAAAGACGTGACGCAATTGGTGTACGTTGGGTTGAGTGGAGCGGAGCAGGGCGAGGGTCGCCATCGTCATCCGAGTTCGGCGTTAAAGCTCTCCCGCCAACGCGCGGTCAAGGAGTTCGGCCCACTCGTCCGAGAGCGGCGCGTCCGGCATCTTCTCACCCGCGCGGTTGTACCAGTACTGCGCGTTCCCGAGGTCGCCCTCGACGCGGTGCAGATACGCGTGAATCCGCGCGCCGGCGGGATCCGGAATGTCCTGCGACAGCGTGTGCGCGGTATCCCAGTTCCCGATCTTGTCGTGCCAGAGCGCTTGAATGCTCGCCGGCAGGTCGTTCCCCGGCTGTGATTTGGCGCTCATCTGATCAAGGATCGCGTTTTTGTCTATCGGTTTCATAGGCATCAGTATATCGTCTCTCCGCCGGACGTTCTACGCCGGCCGCATCAAGGACTTTCAGACCGATGGACCACGCTGAACGATCCATCCGTTTCGAGCACGACGGTGACGACCCAGTCGAACGCGTTCATCGCGTCGCCGTACGTCTCGAATCCCTGCGCTTCGGAACCTTCCATCGTTATAAAGTACCGCCGAGTTCTCGCGACGGACAAGGTGCGACCGGAGACTCGTTAACTCGTCCTTGAAACGGCAGACAAACCGTGGCACTGTCGGGGAGATGCCAAAGGGGTGTGTCGCAACCATGACCGAACGAGATGCCATCGAAAAAACGGGTAACGCCCCGAACACCGTAACATCACTCGTCAGAGACTTCAGGAACCTCGGATTACACGAAGGAATGACCGTTCTGGTCCATACCTCGTTGAGCTCGCTGGGATGGGTGTGTGGAGGTGCGCAGGCCGTCATTCTCGCGCTGGAGACCGTGCTCACCGAAGATGGAACGTTGGTCATGCCGACGCATTCCGGAGGGATCTCGGACCCGGCGAAATGGGAGAGTCCTCCTGTCCCCCGCTCATGGTGGAACACCATTAGAGAAGAGATGCCGGCGTTTGATCCGGATCTGACGCCGACGCGCGGGATGGGATCGGTTCCTGAAGCATTCCGGAAACAAAGAACAGTCGTGCGGAGCAATCATCCGCAGCTCTCCTTCGCCGCGTGGGGGAAGTCCAAACATCTCGTGCTTCAAGACACCAAGTATGAGTTTGCGCTCGACGAGCAAAGCCCATTGGGACGAGTTTACGACCTTGACGGCGACGTGCTGCTCATCGGAGTCGGGTACTCGAGGAACACGTCGCTCCACCTGGCCGAGTACAAGGCGAAGTATGCCACCAAAACGACCGTCAAGAACGGCTTCCCGGTCGTCGAGCGGGCGCGCACGGTCTGGAAGGAGTTCGACGACATCGAGTACGATGAGGACGACTTCGACGAGATCGGACGCGAGTATGAGCAGGCGCATCGAGTCCAAACCGGAAACGTCGGGAACGCGGTATGCAAGGTTATGAAACAGCGAAGCCTTGTGGATTTCGCAGTCCGCTGGATGGAGAACAACAGGTGACAGAAGCGATATCAAGGGAACTTCCCCGAACCCAAAATCGATGCCCTCCGATTTCTCGGAGAAGGCATCGGGAATCAGGTCCAAAATCCCAACTGTGGCGATGGGAATCTCGCTCAACTATGCCGTCAACTATCTGATCCGCGGGGGAGGGGTGGTCGCTCGCGACTCAGTTCGATCGATCGTTTCAGCGGCGTATAGCCGGTGCAGTACACGCTGAATACATCCGTGAGTTGCGACTCGCTGCCTCTCATATTGTTAACGTTGTTGTGTTCGGCGAAGCCTCCGGTGATCGTCACCGCGTCGGCGCCGATCCGGTACGTCGCGGAACCCGATTTGAGTACGGCCAGATGACCGGCGTCTCCCCGAATTCGAAGGTCGGTTGTGTCGAACCATCCTCCCGGCGTCAACAAAAACTCGATCTTGGTGAGAACGCCGGCGGTGCCGTCGATCTTGATGTCTAACCTCACTCCGTGTTCCGAGGGGATCACCTCAACAATGACGTCGAAATCAGAGACCATCGTGTGTTCGCGCCGATCGTGGGGCAGACTC
>PXBQ01000300.1 GCA_003566875.1 Spirochaetaceae bacterium
CTACCACCCGGGCTTTTCAACCGGTCTTTCACCTCGTCCCACAACGCAGCGTCGGTCAAGGCCTTTTCGACCGTAGCGTCGAGCAGACTCTTTCTTCGAACTCCGACGAGCCGCAGCCCGGTGCAAACGTTCTCGTAGATCGACTTTGTCGGAAACGGCGTCGGCTTTTGGAACACCATTCCGATGCGCCGCCGAATCACGACCGGATCGACCTTCGGTGCGTAGATGTTCTCTCCGTCGAGGTACGCCGAGCCGGTGACCTCGATGTCGGTACCGAGATCGTGCATTCGGTTGAGCGCACGGAGGAACGTCGATTTCCCGCACCCCGACGGGCCGATCAATGCCGTCACTCGCTCGTCGAACATCGGGAGCGTCACTTCTCGGATCCCGAACGTCGAGACACCGTAGCGGACGGTCAGTGAGTCGGTCTCTATCCGGACCGCTTCCTCACCGATCATCTTGACACCACCAGGCGCGTTCCGCTCGCCCGGCGAGTCCGTGTCATTCCTGTTCGCTTCTGTTTCGATAGAACTCATTGTTTCGCTCCTGTTTCGTATTCCGGGCACGCCTACGCGTTCATCCTTTTTTCCATCCGGCGGATAACGACGCGCCCGACGAAAAACGTGATGATTACGAAGAGTAGCAAGATTATCGCGCCGCCCCACCCCATCGAGTGCCACTGACGGTACGGGCTGATCGCGAGGCTGTAGAGCCTTTGGGGAAGGCTGTCCATCGGCGCGCGCAGATCCATGCTGAAGTAGTTGTTTCCGAACGACGTGAGCAGAAGCGGCGCGGCTTCACCGGCGGCGCGTGCGAACGCAATCAAGACGCCTGTCACGACACCGGCACGGGCCGCCGGCAAAACCAACGACACCGTGACGCGCCACCGTGCGAGGCCGAGGCTGAGCCCCGCCTCGCGCAGGCTCCACGGCGTCACCATGAGTACGCTCTCGGTCGTCCGCGAGATGATCGGAATCATCACAAACGCGAGCGCGACCGACCCCGCGAGCGCCGAGAACCCGCCGGTGTTCTTGACGACGAGCGCGTACGCGAGCAGCCCCATAAGAACCGCGGGCATCCCGTTCAACGTGCTCACCATCAGGCGCGACACCGGCGCAAACGGATGTTCGGGGTACTCGGACATCATGATCCCGGTCGCAAGACCAAACGGGAGCGCCATCGCAAGCGCGACAAGGTCGATCACGATCGTCCCGATGATCGAGTGCCGCAGCCCGGCCGGACGGCCCTGCATCGCGCGCGCGGGGCTTCCGAGCTCCATCGTGAAGAACTCCAGGTTCAGCGCCGTAAACCCGTTCATGACGACGTAAAAAATGATTATCAAGAGTGGGATCACGACCACGAGAGTCATCAAAACGACTCCGACCTGTATGATCGCATCGCGCGCGTAGCGAGCCTTGAGTGTCACACGCCCCCCTTCGTAATACTGAGCTTGCGCTGGATATAACTCGCGAGCAGGTTGATTCCGATCGTCACAATAAAAAGGTAAAAACCGACGGCCATGATACTCGAGTAATGCAGCGTCTCGACCGCCTCGCGGAACTCGTTGATGATGAGCGACGGCATCGAAGCCGCGGGGCCAAAAAGCGTAAACGGCACGCGGTTCCGATTGCCGATCAGCATAGCGACCGCCATCGTCTCTCCGAGAGCACGCGCGAGCGACAGGAGAATCCCGGCGATCACGCCGGTACGCGCGTACGGCAGGACCGCATC
Source organism: Spirochaetaceae bacterium (assembly GCA_003566875.1). Classification (GTDB taxonomy): domain Bacteria; phylum Spirochaetota; class Spirochaetia; order DSM-27196; family PXBQ01; genus PXBQ01. Next base: position 1,732 of record PXBQ01000300.1, read on the forward strand.
GCGCATGACCTCCCACCGCGTCGAGCCGAGCGCGTACGCGGCTTCGCGTTGATCGAGCGGGACCTGCCCGATAGCGTCGCGCGAGAGCGCGACCGTGTACGGCACGATCATCAACGCGAGAATCAGCGTCGCGGTCGCAAGGTTATACGTCGACGGTGCGCCGATCAGAGGCACGAGCCACGGAGCCGATTCTTCGGCCCATAGAAAAATCGGCATGTAAAACGTGTCTCGCATGAACGGCGCGAAGTTGAACACCGCCCAAAGACCGATCACGACGCTCGGGATCGCAGCGAGCAGATCGACAGTGTAGTTGATAATGTTCGCGAGCCAACTCGGCGCGTACTCGCTCACGAAAATCGCGACGCCGAGCGCGGGTACGACCGCGATCGCAAGCGCCATAAAACTCGTGAGCAGCGTCCCGAAGATAAACGGTAGTGCGCCGTGAACCGCGTTGACCGGGTCCCACGTCGTCTCGGTCAGGAAATCGAGGTACCCGAATGCCCGAAACGTCGGTCGTGCCTCGAGCCAGATCACGACGGCCATCGCGACCGCGAGCAGGATGATGAACGAGCTGAACGTCAGGACTATGATCTTGAAGACGGTATCGGCCTGCCCCCGATACCGCGCCGGAATACTGTTCGCTTTTCTCGCAACGGCCACGTCGGCCATACTGCCTCCCTTCTTTAGTTCATGTGAAACGTCCGAGAAGAATATCCGTTTGGAATGTTAGAAAACCGTGAGGTTTCGGTTAGGATACCGTGTTCCGTGAGCTCAAAAACGAACGGCCGGTTGTCGAGGGTATCGACTCCCGGCCGTTTCTCGATGACCGAAACACACGCTTCGGTCGTTTTTTACATTCGCTCGATCAACACAATCCGTATCACCAGCCGTTTGCCGTGATGTCGTCGATGACCTGGCGACCGACGGCGTCGCCCTGCCACTTCAACGTACCGAGCATTCGTTCGGCGACGGCCTGCGCGTCTGTCGGGAGCCGCGCGAAGCTCAGGCTCTCATTAATATCCTGGCCTTCGGTGATGATCCAGTACAGGAAGCGGGTGAGCTCGACCGCTTGATCCCGGGTCGTGATCGCCTGGTTCCGGTCGAGGTTCTCGTACACGAGCGCCCACGCGAAGCCCGCGATCGGGTAGCCCTGCGCTGCGTCGCTATCGGTCAGCATGATTCGGCCGTCCTGCGGAATCTGGACCGCGGCCGCGAGGCTCGTCGATTCGAGCGACGGATCGATCGTATTTCCCGACCGGTTGATCACCTTACCGTACGCGATGTTGTTCAAGACCGCGTACACGAGACTGTTATACCCGAGTGCACCGGGAGTACTCGTCACTATTCCGGCAACGCCTTCGTTTCCGTTCCCGCCGGTACCGACCGGCCAGTTGACCGAGCTTCCGAACCCGAACGTGTCGGCCCATTTCCGGTTCACCTTGGTCAGGTAGTTCGTGAAGATGTTTGTCGTCCCCGACCCGTCGGAGCGGTGCGCAATCTGGATCGGCAGGTTCGGAAGGTTCACGCCGGGGTTGAGCGCGGCGATCTTCGGGTCGTTCCAGCGAGTTATCTCTCCGAGAAACGCACCCGCGATCGTCTCCGCGCTGAACACGAGCTGCTGCGTGACACCGGGCAGGTTGTAAG
>PXBQ01000273.1 GCA_003566875.1 Spirochaetaceae bacterium
AAGATATCGTCAACACCGATCAGCGGCCGAAGGCCGAAGAGTACGACGGCTACCTGTTTGCGGTGGTGAAGATGCTGCGACAGCCCGGGCAGCGTCACGAGATCGAAGTCGAGCAGGTCAGCATTGTGTTGATGGAGCGGCTGGTGATTTCGTTTCAGGAACGCTCCGGTGACGTCTTTGACGCCGTCCGCGGCCGGCTGCGCAGTGGTAAGGGCAGCGTGCGGCGCCGCGGCGCGGATTATCTGGCCTATTGCCTGATGGATGCGATAGTGGACCACTACTATATCCTGCTGGAGCAGATCGAGGCGCGCCTCGAGCCGATGGAGGAGGCGGCGGTCGCAGATCCGCGGACCGATACGGCGCGTGCCATCCAGGTTCTCAAGCGCGACCTGCTGCATCTGCGCCGTTCTCTGTGGCCAATGCGGGAAATGATCTATCGGCTGTCGCGCGAGGGCGCTGCGGAGATCGCCGAAGAAACGCGCGTCTTCCTGCGCGATCTCTACGATCACGTGATCCACGTGATCGAGATCGTCGATACCTTCCAGGAAATAGCCGCCGGCACCATGGATATCTATCTGTCGAGCATCAGTAACCGCATGAACAACATCATGAAGGTGCTGACCATCATCTCAACGATTTTCATTCCGCTGACCTTTGTTGCCGGCATCTACGGCATGAACTTCGTCTTCATGCCGGAGCTGCAGTGGCGCTGGGCCTATCCGGCGACCCTCGGCGTGATGGCGCTCATTGCCCTGATGATGCTGCGCTTCTTTCGGCGCAAGAAGTGGATATAGGCGCCGGGAAGCAGCAATACCGCGCGCTGCTACGGGCATCAATCGTTCCCGTTGCCGCAGCATTGACGACCGGCATGCTGCCTGCCATCGGCGCGTTCGCGGGTGTTGGTGCTCTCGATTAGATTATCGCTGATAAGCAAAACCGTTGCTGTCACCGCAAAGGTTCATTCCGTGTCCGCTCGTATTGCGGACCTGAACTCAGCACATCCGCGTGAGAACCGGTAGCGTGTCGAATCCGGAATCAAAACTGAAGATGCGATCGACGCCGTGGTTGCTCATCACCGCAGCGCATCGTACGCGGGCTGGATTGCATCTCGACGGACGATGGCCGTGTAGCGGTGCAGAATCTCCTGAAGCGTTTCGGCGTCCGTCACCAGCGGAGCCTCGTCCCGCACCAGTCGTTCCAGAATCAAGACCGTACGTCCCTTGTTAGGGAGCTCCGAGCCGATCAGATACTTCAGGATGTTTGAGTCGATGAAGATCACGGCTTTGGGCCATCCAGATAACCGGATTCAACCTCGGCGGCCATATCGCTCCAATCCGCAACGGGAAACTCGTAGCGGGCGAAGCTGCGCGCGGTTTACAGCTATATGTGAGCCGCTTTGCCGGGGTGCTCTCGCACCTCGTGCGTGGCTGCCCGGCTACGGCGCCGAGGTCAGCCAGTCGGAGTAGTCTACGTTGTCTTCTTCTGCTCCTCCGATGTCGTCTCTAAAGTCATCTTCGTCGGCGGAACCAAACCAGTTTCCCCGGGTGACCAGAATTCCTGTTGTTGCGGCATTGTATATCAGCCAGCTGCCCGGAGCCGGTGCGACGATCGTGTTGTTCTCGATAGTGATATCTGATGCAGAGATATCGTCGTCCCGCTGATAGATGTTGTTGAAGCTGTTCACTATCGTGTTACCGGCGATAACGACTGAGGTAGTGTGGCTTGCGCCGTACATGCGGATTCCACCGCCGTCTGCTCGTTCGCCGGTGTTGGTATGCTCGAGCAGATTGTCGCTGACCGTGAAGTTGTTGGTGCCGCCGCCGAGGTTGATGCCGTGCCCACCGATATTCTTGAAGTGATTGCCGGCGATTGTGAACCCGCTTGCGTTATCTATGTTGATTCCCGCCCCCGAATCCTCCACGTTCTCGATGATGTTGTATTCGAAACGCCCGCCGAGAAGTCCATCTCTGATCCTCACCGCGTGTCGCACTGAGCCCCCTCCGCTATGATCGGTAATCCAGTTGCCCGCGATAACGGTCCTGTGCGATTCTCCCGAGTCCATGTAATTAGAGATGCCGACACCCTGGTTCGCGTAAAGGTGGTTGTGAAGCACCTTTACGTCATTTGGAGCATTACCCGAGTTCGATCCAACTTGAATCGTTCCCTTGCTGCTGCTTGTCCTGACAGCTCCGGTGATCCTCACACCCTGCAGAATACTCCCGTCGGACCCGCCGAGAAACTCGACTGCCGCGGTGTTCCCGATCTCTCCGGCGTTGATAATCGCCTCACTGAAGAGGTATGAACCCGTGGCAGAACGAATGACGACTTGCTTTTCGATCCCGACGCTCGTGATCAACTGGTAAACGCCGTTGAAAAGGAGCACTGTCCCGCCCGCGTTCACTCCCGCTACGCCGGCTGCAATCGAGTTGAACGGTTCCCCGGAGCTTCCGTTACCGCCGTCCGGCGCCGAGGGATCAACGTAGACAAAATCTAGGTCAGCAACTGCTGACACGGCACGCGCCGTTGCGCTGACCTCTTCCGAGGTGTCGGCCACACTGCCGCCGGCAAGCGCCTCAACGACGTAATAGTAAAGGGTATCCATTGCAGCCGTTGTATCGACGTAGCTATATTCCGGTCCTGCGGATGAAATTTCCGCGATCGGAGCACTAAAGTCGTAGTCCCCGGAACTTTCGCTACGAAACACGCGGTAAGCGTTTACCGATGAGTTGGGCTCGGCCCAGTGGAGTGTAATATCCGGAAGACCGGTAGTGGCGAAAACGGCAAACTCAATCGGCGGCGGAAAGTCCTGTTCGGCTGTATTACTGCCGCCGCTGGTGGAGCCACTACTCCCGGAACCGAAAGGATTAGAGCAAGCGGCGCCAAGCAATACGGCCACCGTCAGAAAAACCCACAGTCCAGATGCGATTCGTGTCTTCATTTTTTTACCTCCACGGTTCAAGCGTTCCGCTGCAGCCGGAAACCTGCCGTATGCAGCCTTCAGGACATCTTCTCAGCTGCATATGCCTGACCGCATTCATAATGTAGCGCGCGATCTCAAAGATTACCAGATTGCGTTTTGCTGTGTGAAGCAGCTTGATATCCGAGCGCCTTGATCATAGAATCAAACGATCATCAACGGAGGGACTGTGCCCGCGTACTCACTGCTGGTCAAGCCGTCATCGGCTGACTGCAATATCCACTGCAGCTACTGTTTCTATCTGGAGAAGGCCGCGCTCTATCCCGGCGTTCAGCGTCACCAGATGAGCGCCACGGTTCTGGAGCAGATGATCGCCGCCTATATGCAGACGCCGCAACCGGTCTATTCATTTGGCTGGCAGGGAGGCGAGCCCAC
>PXBQ01000557.1 GCA_003566875.1 Spirochaetaceae bacterium
GAGATGGTGTGTGTGTCCGTGTATATCGCCGATAACGTCGAGTACCATCGGCATGAATATACGCGAGGACGGCACCGACATCAACCGAAGCGGATCGCATTTCGCCGTGAATATGGGCTGCCTATCGCGCGTCCGCATCGCGCACCAAAAAAAAGCCCCCGCGGAGTGTGCGCGGGGGCTAAATCCTAAAATGGTGGGTCACAAAAAGCTATAGCTGCAATGAGAATATACACCATTTCGCCGAAAAAGCTAAGTCAAAAACGCGAACTCGAACAATTCTTGTTCCTCTATTCCGACGCAGTCGCCTACGCGATCTCCAACACAACTACCGACATCCTCGGTACCATAAATTGGAAAGTTGACGCGAGGGGAACAACGGTCTACTATTCCGGCGTGGATACGACGAGAACGACATGAAGGATCACGGTACAAAAAACGAAACCGGTATGCCGACGCGGCAGCTCGTGCGCGACGAGATCACGCTCAAGCTGCGCCGGATGATCGAGGAACAGCGAGACAACCGGCCGGTCAAGATTGCCGCCGAACGCGTCCTGGCGGAGTCGCTCGACGTGAGCCGATTGAGTCTTCGCGCGGCGATCAAAGGCCTCGTACACGAGGGATTACTGATCCAGAAACAGGGGAGCGGGACGTTTATCGTGCCGAAGACCCGAATCGACGCGATTCACCTCTTTGTGGCTCCGGACATCAAGCCGAAAGACCCGTTCTACCAGGACTTCTTCGCGACGTTTTCGCACTTTCTCGCGACGCAGTCGATTCGACTCGAGGTGGTCAACACCGACCAGACCGAGTCCAACGGCGCCGGAACCCCGCTGATCCTTGTCGGGCTCGCCCCGCAGGCGATCGTGATCGACCTCAAGAAACGCTACCACCACATCGTCTCGGTTCAGAGCTACCCCGACTCGCTCGACATAACGCAGGTCTTTTTCGACGACTACCGCATTGGGCAACACGCGGGACAGATCCTGCAGGCTCACAAGCACGAAAGGCTCGTGCATCTCTGCGGACCAAACGCGTATCCGTCGGCCGCCGAACGCCGGCGGGGTTTCATCGACAGCCTCAAACACGAAGGCGTGACCGCCGAGGTGATCGAAGGCAAGATGAACTGGAGCACGGGGTACGAAATGGGCGACGAAGTGCTGTCGTTGATCCGCGGCAGTTACGGCGCGACCGCGGTTTTCGCGGCCAACGACTGGATGGCGCTCGGGTTGCTGCGGCGCTTGACTGAGAAGTCGGTCCGGGTTCCGGAGGAACTCTCGGTGATCGGATGCGACGACATCCACCTCGCGACCGAGATCGAACCGCACCTCTCAACTTTTCGGTGGGACATGGACTTCCTTGTCAGCGAGTTATTCCAGGTACTCAACTCGCTGGTGTACTCCGATACACACCCGCACAAACGTGTCCTGCTTCCGGCCGAGTTCATCAAGAGAGATTCGCTCGTCTCATATACGGGAAATACCCATGAATGAAAAAGACCTCGTCGTACCCGAGTCGGTCGACGTCCACGGTATGTTTGCTGTCGCGGGAAAAACGGTAGCCGTGACCGGCGCGGGCGGCGCGTTGTGCGGCCGGATGGCGGTCGCGCTCGCTGCCCTCGGCGCGCGCGTTGCGGTCCTCGATCGCGATCCCGGCGCCGCAGAGCGGACCGCGGAGAACGCCCGGACGGCGGCCGCGGAGTCAGGGAAAGGCGGCGACGCGGCCGCGTTCATATGCGATGTTCTCGACAAACCGTCGCTCATCGACGCGCGCGACGCGATCGCAACAAAGTTCGGGCCGCTCGACGCCCTGGTAAACGGCGCCGGGGGAAATCACCCGAAGGCGAGCACGAAGGAACCGTTCCTCGACCCCGAGGCGTACGCGGCGGGTAGCGACCGTGGCCTTTTCGACGTCGATTACGACGGCTTCCGGTCGACGTTCGACCTCAACTTCTTCGGCACTTTTCTCCCGACGCAGGTTTTTGCCGGCGAGATGGTGCGGCGAGGAGCGGGCGCGGTCGTGAACATCTCGTCGATGACCGCGATCCGCCCACTCACGAAGGTCGGCGCGTACGGCGCGGGCAAAGCCGCGGTGAGCAACTTCACCGCGTGGCTCGCGGTCCACCTCGCGCAGACCGGTGTGCGCGTCAACGCGATCGCACCGGGTTTCTTCATGACCGAGCAACTGCGGTTCCTCCACGTCGACCAGAAGACCGGCGAACTCACACCGCGCGCCGAAGCGACGATCGCACGCACTCCGATGCGCCGCTACGGCTACCCAGACGACCTCCTCGGCACGCTCGTATGGCTGCTCTCGGACGCGTCGCGCTTCGTGACCGGGACCGTCATCCCGGTCGACGGTGGATTTTCGGTGTATTCGTTGTAAGACGGCCCACCGGCGGATCTGCAGGACACCGGCGAACGCGATGTCAACGGATAGTCAGTTCAAGTCGTTTACCGTATGCGCGGGCAACCTTTTCGAGCGTTTTCACCGTCGGGTTTCCGACCATCGGGTTTTCGAGCCTTTGATACGCTTGGTACGTGATCCCCATACGTGCGGCGATTTCCGCTTGTGGCGTTGCCCCGCGGAGGTTTCGAAGTTGTGCCGCGATCTCGATGTGTGGGGCGACCGAGACCGCGTACCCATCGGAGAAAACCGGGGTCGGCGGCAGAATTCCCCGTGCGACATCGGACGCAAGCGCCGCGTTCAACGCATCATGCGCCATGGATAGCGCCTCATCTCTGTCCCGGCCACAAGTTATGATGTTCGGCATGTCGGGAAACTCGACGGTGAATGCGTCCTCTTCTTCAACCACCGTGCAGTAGTATGTCATTTCACCTCACCTCCCGGGCGATTGGATACCGGCTTGTTTTAGGATTTTCTGGGCAAGGTTTCCAAGATCTCTGTTGCCGTGAACGGGCACAGGCACCGATCGGAGGTTTTCCTTGACCATGACATGGTGTGATCCGGTGATCCTGTCGAGAATCCATCCATTCTGTTGCATAACGCGCACAACGTCCTTACCCGTCATACGGAAATATACAATTTATATCTTGTATCGACAACACCCTTCCTAACAAGGGGAAGCACCGTCCCGGGCGGGAAGCCGGTGGCTACCGAGTTAACCGGACTCCCCTCATCGCTGCCACATCATCGTTGCCGCCGGCCGGAATCGGGCGTCGAGCGAACGGGAGTTCCGTCCGCGGGATCGAGGAGGAAGCTGTCCAATGGCCCGGCCCCGGCCACCCTACCTGCGGCACCGGCATCGCAGACGGTTTCCGATTCCTGATGCGGCGAAACAACCGAATCGCGAAGTCGTCGACGTCGGCGGGACTCGAGCTCGTGTTCGATCGC
>PXBQ01000447.1 GCA_003566875.1 Spirochaetaceae bacterium
CCGCCTTTCCGCCGGAGAGATGAACCGCCGCGGTCCAGAGTGGATAATCGGGTGTGGGAATCAACATCTCGTCTCCGGCATTCAAGAGACCTTGCATCGCCATCACGATGAGCTCGCTGACTCCGTTTCCGATGTATACGTCTTCGACGTCGACCCCGAAAATGTTCCGGCTCTGGAAGTACTGCATCACGGCCTTCCGCGCGGGGAAGAGCCCCTTGCTGTCGCAGTAACCCTGCGCGTCGCGCAGGTTCAAAATCACGTCGTGCAGCAGTTCGTCAGGCGCGTCGAAACCGAACGGCGCGGGGTTTCCGATATTGAGCTTGAGGACCTTAAAACCTTCTTCTTCGAGCCTTTTCGCCTCGAGCAGCACAGGTCCGCGGATGTCGTAACACACGTCCGCAAGTTTCTTTGACTTATAGAAATTCCGAGTAATTGACATGATTATCTCCCGAAATCACCGTCTGAAGTCGGTCCGCCGATTCCCGTGTGGAATCATGCTACTTTTTCTTCTTCGAATACCCAGTCGGTCGCGTCTTTTATCAAGCGGGAAAGAACGAGAACCTGTATGTTCGTCTTATTCTTCTCAATCTCGCGCGAGAACGTATCGTGGCTGTACTTTTTTTTGATGCGGCCACGGCCGGAATCCACGACACTTTTGACGTTCTCGTCGCGGTTTGCAAAAGAATCGAGGAGGTAAAGCGTTATTACGCTCAAGACCGGATTCCGCGTCGATCCACACAACGAGAGCAGGTGTTCTTGCGCCTCATCGCTTTTTTTCTGGAGCATCAATGCGAATGCGTACGTCCACGAGATCCATTCTACGTCCGCACATCCGCGTTTTTTCTTCATCTCGCCGTAATATTCCTGCATTTCTTCGGGGTCGTTCCTGAGCAACCGCGGAATCCCGAACTGAACCGCAAACGCCGGCACCATCTTCGGGCGCTCGCTCCGGAGAAACTGCTCGAGCTCGGTGATCTTCTCCGGTACCGAAAGCACAACGTACGTATTTATCAGGATCCGCACGAATTGCGAGCGGATTTTCTTCCGTGCGAAAACCAACCGCTCGAGATACGCGGTCAACCCTTTCCAGTCCTCCGCCTCGAGCAAACCAAAAAGCTTCCAGTTACTCACAAAATACGCGTTTAGGCCGACAATAATCGCAACAAACACCGCGGCGAGCGGCCAGTTGCCGGCCCAGAAAACCCGCGTATACTCCCAACCGAGCAAGAAGTACGGCATGAAAAAGATAAATAGGAAAGAGAGGACGATAATCACGTTAAATACGATGAAAATCACCTTAAATTTCATCAGAAAATCCCCTATAATTATCGCCGAAGTGTAAAGTATTATAAAAACGGGGTCAACGGTACAGTATGAACGCGATTCAGACAGGAACGATTCCCACAGGCAAGTACTTCAGCCGGCCGGTTTTTCTCGACGAGAGTTTTATCCTGCTCTCGCCGGAAACCCCGATGACAGACGAACTGAAGGTTCGCCTCGAAAAGTGGGGATTTGCCACCGTACAAAGCGCCGGCGAACTGCTCGATGCGCCGGCGGTCGGCACGATCGATAACGAGGCGCCGCTCGTCGCGCTCGACAAGGACCTTCGCGACGCAGAGACGCTCAAAGAAGCGCGATCGTTTTACGAAGATACCGCTGACTTTCTCGAGGCGGTTTTCTCCGAGTTCACCGCAAATAACACTCTGCAGCCCCGAGCCGTGTCCGAACGAGTCAAACAACTCGCTGAACAGGTCAGGACTAAAAAAAAGTACATGCTTCGATTCTCCTCGACCATAAAGGACGGTCGCAACTATATCGTCGACCACTCGACTCGGACGGCTATCCTCGCGATTGCCGTCGGCGGCAGTCTGAAACTCCCACCCCATCGGTTGATCGAACTTGGAAACACCGCGCTGCTGCACGAGATCGGGATGGTCCGCCTTCCGCCTCAGGTTTATCTTTCGAACCGGCCGCTCACCGATCCCGAAAAGAAGGCCATCACGGCGCATACGTTGCTCGGGTTCAAGATCCTGCGCGAGTACTCGTTTCCGATGCCCGTCTGTCTCGGGGTCCTCGAGGCGAAAGAAAACGTCGACGGATCGGGTTACCCACGCGGCCTGTTGGGTGACAAGATCTCTTTGTACGGAAAAATCGTCTCAGTCTGCGCCGCGTACGCGGCAATTACGGCGAATAGGCCGTACCGTTCCGCGCGGAACGGGCACTCGGGGATTATGGAACTGCTCGGCCAACACAAGCAGCGGTACGATGAAACGGTGCTCCGCGCTCTCGTCTTCACCCTTTCGATCTTTCCGATCGGCACGTACGTGCAACTCACGAACGGAGCGTGTGGTATCGTCGTCGACACTAACCCCGAAAACCTTCGACGCCCCTTTGTCCGCGTGATCCGGCAAGCGAACGGCTTGAAGTCTTCGGAACAACCGGTCGTGAATACGAGTTCCGACGAGTGGCAGATCAAGGGGACCGTAACCGCCGAAGAACTCGGCATAACGACATAGGCGTGATAATGAAGCAGCACAGTACAACCATACCCGATGAGATCGTGGTCGAGTTTCCCACCGGCGAGACCGCGCGGTTCGCGGTCGGGACTCCCGTCTCAAGTGTCCTCGATTTCTTTCGCACCGATGGTCATCCGGTCGACCACGACGAGGCGATAGCTGTCGCGGTCAACAACGAGATAACGAGTTTGACGTATCCGATCGACACGAACGCCACGGTGCGCCCGATCACGCTACACGACCCCGAAGGAGTTCGCATTTACCGCAGAAGTCTCTGTTTTCTCGCTTCGGCAGCGATCGCTGTGGTCGACTCGGATCGGAAAATCGTCATCGGCCACTCCCTCGGCGACGGATACGTCTACTACTCCGAGGACGACTCGCCGATCGAAGCATCCTTTCTGAAGAGGCTCGAAGACACGATGCGCGAGCTCATCGACGCAGACCTTGCGATCGTTCGGCGCGTTATGTCGTACACCGACGCGCTCGCGTACTTCACCTCCGCCGATCAACGCGGTACGATTCACCTGCTCGAGCACAATAACCGCGCGCGGATACCCGTGCACTCGCTCGGTGCGTATACCGATCTCTCGCACGGTCCGGTTGTCCCGACCACGGGTATCCTGCGGTACTTTGAGATTAAACCGTACTCGCCCGGATTTATATTTCGATACCCTCCGGAATCCGATCCGACAGCAATCCGTGCCTTTCGCGACAGCGAGATGCTCTCGTCGATTTATCAGGAGTACAGATCATGGGGCAAGATACTCGGAATCCGGTCGGTCGGAGACCTCAATAACCACGTAGTTGAAAACCGAATTACCGAGTTCGTCC
>PXBQ01000015.1 GCA_003566875.1 Spirochaetaceae bacterium
AATCGTCGGGAGTTTCTGAGGTGTTGCCCCAGGTGGCTTTTTTGTACGCTTCCTGTACCGCATCGCGGAGGCGACTATCGTCCCGTTCCATATACAATGATTGTCCCGGCAACGCGGAGAACGGTCAAGGCACAACAATCCCAACCGGCATCACTTCCTTCCGCCCGCGAAGCCTTCGTACTCCTCGAGAAACCACTCGGCGGTCTTCGTCATGTAGACGCCGATCTCGTCGCCCTTGAATACAAACGAGGCCTTGAGCGACCCGAGGTACGTGTCCGTTATCGAGACCGACAGGTTGAGCGTTCGCTCATCGACCCACGCGGCCGAGGCGAGGCAGTCGTACGGGCGGTCGCTCGGCGTTCCGATTCGCTCGCGGTAGTACCCGGTCTGTGGGAAAACCCCCGCGACGACGCGGCCGAGCCCGAACCGGAGCGTCTTGTCGCCCTGCGCGTTCGTGTACTCCCATGTGCCGGCGCCCGGTTCAAACGTGAACCGCATGCGTGAGATTCCCATCGGGTTCGGCTCGATCGTGTACCACGCGCCGGCGATCGAGTCGCGCACACGAGACGTCGCGGCGCCGTCGACGGGCAGAACCGCGAGCCGCGCGATACGGTCGGTCAGGGCCGCGTGCGCCGCGGGGTCCTCGGCGAGAGGTTCGTCGGCGAGCTCCGCGTGGAGCTCGTCCCACATCGCGCCGACGACGCCGGTGCCGGTCGGCCCCGCGCCTTGCGTGTCGGATATACACGCAAAGATGAAATCCTTGTCCGGGAAGCACATCGCGAGTTGAGTGCCCATACCGCGGAAACCGAAGCCGTTCTCGCGCTCCCGCCAGATCTGATACCCGTACCCGACGTTCCCGCCGATCGAGTTGTCGATCTGCTTCGCGGTCGCCGCGCGGACGTACTCCTCGGAGATCAACTGTTTGCCGTCCCAGCGTCCGTGCTGCAGACACAGAAGCGCGACGTTCGCCATGTCGCGCAGTGTGCAGATCACGCCCGAGCCGCCCCACGATGTTCCCTCGGGCGTCTCGATGCAGTACGCGTCGGACGAGAATCCGATCGGGTCGAGCATCCGCGGGCGCATGAACTCGAGAAACGGGACGCCCGCGATGCGCTCGACGATCGAGCCGAGCACGACGGTCGCCGCGGTATCGTACGAGAAAATCGTCCCGGGAGGGTGCGACGGCGCGGTGTTGAAGAACGTCCACGCCCAGTCACGGTCGTCGCGCGTGTACGACGTACGCGAGTGTGGCGTCGCCATCGTCAGGAGGTCGCGGACGGTCGCGTCGGCCACGTACGGATGCGGATTTTTCGGGAGCTTATCCGGGAAGAACCGCGCGACCGGGTCGTCGAGCGAGATCTTCCCGTCGTCGACCATGAGGCCGACGGCGAGCGACACAAAACTCTTGCTCACCGAGTACATCCGGTGTCTCGTCTCGGCGGTGTACGGCGCCCAGTAACCCTCGGCCGCGACCTCTCCGCGCCGCAGAAGCAGGAAGCCGTGCATGTTCACCCGCTCGCGGTCGATCCTCTCGAGGAGGTTCAGCACCGCGCGCGACGGGATGCCGAGACTCTCGGGTGTGGGCATCACAGCTCTCCGGTCACTTCGCGGGCAGCCGGACCGTTTGGACCGCGTTCTTCTCGATTGCCGCGATGTCGAGATCGAGCCCGAGACCGACGGAACCTTCCGGAACGCGCACCATGCCGTTTTTCATCGGGACGCCGCGCGACGCGGTGTCGTGCACCTGTTTCGGGCTGATCACGAGATCCTCGTAGTACCGGTTGTTCGGGATCGCGAGGGCGAGGTGCAGGTTCGCGAGGCCGCCGCCGTGGACCTCGGCGTACATCCCGTACGACTCAGCGAGATGCGCGACCTTGAGGCCGCCGGTGATGCCGGCTTTGTAGTGCGTGCTCGTCCGCATGATGTCGCACGCGCCGCGGCGAATGAACTCTCCCGCGTTCCAGTGCACGCCGTCGGGCGTCTCGGCCGCGAGAACCGGGATGTCGAGATCCGTACAGAGCTTCGCGTAGCTCTCGAGGTCGAACTCGCGCATCGGCTCCTCGTACCACAGGAACTCGAGCTCCTCGAGCCGGCGGCCGAACCAGAGCGAATCGGTGTAGTCCCACATCGCCGAGGCGTCGAGCGTGAGCTCGACGTCGTCGCCGACGTGCTTCCGGATCGCCTTGCAGAGTTTCGCGTTCGTCTTGACGTCACGGTACCGAAGGTGCAGCTTGATCGACACGTACCCTTCCTCGAGCGCGGCGTCGATCACTTCGAAGTACTCTTTCTCGGTGTCGAAGCTCGTCGTCGACGCGTACGCGGGAATCTCGTCGCGGTACCCACCGGCGAGTTTATACACCGGCAGATTCGCGACCTTGCCTTTGAGATCCCAGAGCGCGAGATCCGCGATGCCCTGCGCGTAGATCGGGAACTCCTCGAGGCGGTCGATGTCCCACATCCGCTCCCAGAGAAACTCGCTGTTCAGCGGGTCGTGCCCGAGCAGAACGTCGCCGAACCGGCGTTCGACGACGTCGATCGTCGCGCGGCCGCGGCTCGGAACCAACCCGTGCCCCTCGACGCCGTCGTCGGTCAGGATCCGTAGCAGGCACGAGAAACTCCGGTTGAGTCCGCGCCCGTCGTCCGAACCCGGACGGTCGACCTGCCAGTCGAACGGATACTTGGTTTGTGAGTCGATCAAGTGTGCGATGATGCCGGTGATTTTCATGGTGTCCTCCGTGTGAGTAATCGATTATACAGTATTTTCGCTCGGGTCTTAAGCGGACGCGCTCTGCGAGACCTCGATGCCCTTCAGGCTCAACTCCGCGGCAAAGTGACACGCGGCGTAGTGATCCGAGCCCGGCACAGTCTCCTGAAGAGTCGGGCGTTCCTGACTGCATATGTCTTTCGCGTAGCTGCATCGTGGATGAAACTTACAGCCGCTCGGCGGGTTGACCGGGCTCGGGACGTCTCCTTCCAAGAGCACGCGTTTGCTTTTTTTGGTCGGGTCGGTCTTCGGAACCGCCGAGAGGAGCGCTTCTGTGTACGGGTGTTTCGGCCGGTGGTACAGATTGTCGGAACTCCCGGTCTCGACGAGGTCGCCGAGGTACATCACCGCGACGCGCGTGCAGATATGCTGAACGACCGAGAGATTGTGAGCGATGAACAGGTACGTCAGGCCGTAATCTTTCTGAAGCCCGTCGAGCAGGTTCAAAACCTGCGCCTGGATCGAGACGTCGAGAGCCGAGACCGGCTCGTCGCACACGATCAGACGCGGCCGGAGCGCAAGAGCGCGCGCGATTCCGACCCTTTGGCGCTGCCCGCCGCTGAACGCGTACGGGTACCGGTTCATGTGCTGAGCCTGCAGGCCGACCGACTCGAGCAGCTCGCGCACCTTCTCCTTGATCTCCGCTCCACGAACCAATTTGTGAATCCGAAGCGGCTCGCTCACGATGTCCATCACGGTCATGCGTGGATTCAACGAGCTGAAAGGGTCCTGGAAAATGATCTGCATCTCGCTGCGGTACGGGCTGAGCTGCGCGGGCGAGAGCTGCGCGATGTTTTCGCGTTTGCCGTCCTTGGTGAACCAGATCTCTCCCTCGGTCGGGTCGAGCGCGCGCAGGATACACCTGCCGGTCGTTGTCTTTCCACACCCGGATTCGCCGACGAGGCCGAGCGTCTCACCGTCGCGGATGAAGAAACTCACGCCGTCGACGGCCTTTACGTGCCCGACGACCCGGCGGAACAGCCCTTTCTGGACCGGAAAGTACATCTTGAGGTCTTTGACTTCTAACAGTACGTCGTTTGTGCTCATTCTATTTCGGCTCCAGTTATCGTGTTGGATGGGGTCATGGCGCGTACAAAGTGCACCGAACCATGTGCCCGTCCTCGGCCTCGAACAGCGGCACCGGCTCACGACACGTCTCGCGTTTTGGGGCGGGGCACCGGGGGAAGAACGGGCATCCCTTCGGAATCGAGAACGGATCGGGCACGCTGCCCGGGATCGGCGTCAGGATTTGTTTACCGGCGGCCTGGATATGCGGGATCGAGCGCATCAAACCGACTGTGTACGGGTGGAGCGGCTGCGCGAACATCGTCCGCACGTCGGCACTCTCGACGACCTCGCCCATGTACATCACGTTGACGCGGTCGGACATCTCGGCGATCACGCCGAGATCGTGCGTGATGATCATGATCGACATCCCGAACTTCTCTTGCAGCGACTTCATCAGCTCGAGAATCTGAGCCTGAATCGTGACGTCGAGCGCGGTCGTCGGTTCATCGGCGATCAACAAAGACGGGTTGCACGAGAGCGCCATCGCGATCATCGCGCGCTGCCGCATACCGCCGGAAAACTGGTGCGGGTACTCGTCGAATCGCTGCTCGGGCATCGCGACGCCGACCGCCGTGAGCATCTCGATCGCGCGGTCGCGCGCTTCGGCCTCGGTGACGTCCTGGTGTAGCAGCACCGCCTCGGCGATCTGACTCCCGACGGTATGAACCGGGGAGAGAGACGTCAGCGGCTCCTGGAAGATCATCGCGATCTCGTTTCCGCGCACGCTGCGGATCAAGTCGCCGTTCGGGTCGACCTTCGCGAGATCGAGTTCCTCCTGCCCGTCGCGACGGTAGTACATGATCGAACCGTCGGCGATCACACTCGTGCTCGGTAGAATCCGCAGGATCGAGAACGCGGTGACGCTCTTTCCACACCCGGACTCGCCGACGATGCCGAGAGTCTCGCCTTTTTTTATCTCCAACGTGACACCGTTGACCGCACGTACGATTCCGTCGAGCGTCTTGAAGTGCGTGTGCAGGTTATTCACGTGAACGATGTTATCGGTCTTGGTCGCTGTGACCTGTTGTTCACTCGTATTTTCAGCCATTCGGGCTCCCATTAAATCGTGTACGGATCGATCGCATCGCGCAACCCGTCGCCCATGTAACTGAACGCAAGGATCGCGATTGCCATAAACACTGCGGGCAGGAACAACCACGGGAAGTGGGCGATCGTCTGGAAGTTCTGCGCCTCTTGGATCAGGACTCCCCAACTCGTGACCGGTGGCCTGAGCCCGAGGCCGAGGAAACTCAACGAGGTCTCGGCGAGGATCATCGCGGGCATCGATAATGTCGAGACGACGATGATATGCCCCGCGGTGGCGGGGATGAGGTGCCGGAAGATCACCCACCTGTGCCCGGCACCCGAGAGCCGAGCGGCGAGCACGTAATCGACCCCGCGCAGCGAAAGCACCGATCCACGGAGCTGCCGCGCGAGCCACGTCCATCCGATCAAAGAGAGAATGATCGTGATCGCGAAGTACGTTTGAAGCACCGTCCAGTGCTGCGGGACCGCGGCCGAAAGAGCCATCCATAACGAGATCGACGGGAACGAGCGGATCAGCTCGATCAGCCGCTGGATCAAGTCGTCGATCCACTTGCCGAAGTATCCCGACACGATTCCGAGGATCGTCCCGAGCACGAGGCTGAAAATCACCCCGACGAGTCCGATCGAAAGCGATATCTGGCTGCCGAGTATGATGCGCGAGAAAAGGTCGCGCCCCTGCCGGTCGGTCCCGAGCAGCGCGAGCACACCGCCTTCATCGACGCCGAACAGGTGACGATCAGATCGGATGATCCCGAGAAAGTTGTACGGATCGCCCCTCACAAAGAACCGGACCGGGTAGACTCTATCCGTGTCGAGCTCGTACGTGAGGCGGAAGTTTTCGTCGAGCATCCGATCGGTGCCGTACACGAACGGCCGCATGAGGCGTCCTTCATGGAACACCCGAATCCTCTGCGGCGGCATATGGATGTGATCGCGCGACCGTGTCGTCAGGCCGTACGGGGCAATGAAGTTCGCGAACAGCGCAATCAGGTAGAAGAGAATGACGATCACACCGCCGACGATCGCCGCGCGGTTCCGAAGAAACTTCTTTGTGATCAGCTTCCACTGCGACATCCCGTACTCGGTCTCGGCGACTTTTCCTTCACTTATGTCGGACTCGAGTTCTTCGGTCGATTCGTAGCCGATCTTGTCGGCGAGCTGTTCGTAGTAGCCGACAATCTCACGCGACTTGTTCCTGGAATCGAGCGACGTCCATTTTTCCCACATTGTCTGCATCGATTTCCCCTTAGTTGTACACGATCCGCGGATCGACAAATGCGAGCGCGATGTCGGCGATGAGGTTTGCGACCATGAGCATGATCGTCGTCAGAAGAAGAACCGTGCCCGCGAGGTACACGTCCTGCGTTTGAAGCGCGCGCAGGAAAACCGGTCCGAGCGTCGGCAGCATCATCACGATGCCGACGAGGATCGACGCGTTGATCACCTTTGGGACTTCGAGCGCCATGACGCTGATCATCGGGTTGATCGCGATCCGCACCGCGTACTTATTAATAACCTTCTTCTCTTTCATCCCTTTCGCGCGCGCGGTTTTGATGTGCTGTTGTCCGAGCACGTCGAGCAGGTTGCTCCGCATGATCCGGAACAGCTGCGCGGTCGACGCGAGCCCGAGGATCACGACCGGCGGCCAGAGATGGTTCAGGTAATCGAGCGCCTTCGCGAGACTCATCGGCGCGTTCCGGAACTCCATCGACGCGGTCCCGCCGACGTTGATCCCGAGCACGACGATCCCTATGAACATCCAGACGAGCGCGAGCAGGAAACCCGGGATGCTGAGCCCGATAAAACCGAGCGCCGAGAGGATCACGTCGCCGGTCGAGTACTGGTGCGTCGCTGAGTATATCCCGATCGGCAGCGACACCGCGACCATAAAAACGAGCGAGAGCAACCCGAGCAGGAGCGTGTACGCGAGGCTCGCCGCGACGACGTCCCAGACCGGGGCGTTCCACCCGAGCGAGTACCCAAAATCCAGCCGGGGGAACCCGGATACCCACCGGAAATACTGCCTCCACAACGGTTGATCGAGTCCATAAACCTGCTGAAGATGCCGTATCGTTTCGCGTCCCTGGCCACCGCCCGTCTCGGCCATCTCGGCCTGAAGAGTCGTGAAGAAGTCACCCGGCGGCAGCTGGATGATAATGAAAGTGACGATCGAGATCACGACGATCGTCGGGATCAGGATCAATAGGCGTCGCACGATATACGTTAACATTGAGAGCCGGTCTCCTCCTGGGAAACAAAAAAGAAGGAACGAACCGCGCCCGGCTTCCCGGACGCGGCACGATAGAAATCACGAACCGGTGAAGCTTACTGTTCGATCCAGAAGTGCGCCGGATCCATCGTTCCCGGCGACATGATCAGCCAGTCCGCGGTGTGTTGACGCTCGACGTTGTGAAAGTTGTTCTTCACGATCGCGATCGCAGGTGTCATACCGACGGTCTGGATCACGTTCAGCCGTTCGCTCGTCTTGCGCACGATCTCTCGAGCGATATCGAGCTGTGCGTCCTCGTCGACCGTGACCCTGTACTCGTCGTAGAGATCCATCAGCTCACGCATCTCCGCCGACGGTTCGCGGCCTTCCGCCCCGCCGGTCTTGTACCAGATACCCCACGATGGAGCCATCCAGGACCTCTCGTCGAACGGGAATTGGTAGATCGGGTCGATCATCGGCACGAGGCCGCGGTCGGTGCCCCACGTCGCGATCATCACGTCGTTGCCGGACGCGCGCGGCCAGTACACGTCGCGAGACATCACGTTCACGCGCGTCCTGAGTCCTACGGCTTCCCAGTGCTCAGCGACGATCTGAACCCCGTCGGCGCTCGAGCCTGCGGCATACATCGTTTCGACCACGAGTTGCAGCGGCGATCCGTCGGGGAACCTCCGCATGCCGTCGCCGCCACGCATCAGCCCGATGTCATCAAGAAGTTGATTTGCGAGCTCGCGATCAAATTCTCCGTGGATGTTCTCTATGTCAGGCTGGAAGAGAGCCGAGTCTCTCACGACCGAGATCGTGCGCGGGTGCGCCTGGTCGAGGAACATAACCCGGTTCAAGAGGTCCCGGTCGATCGCGTGCGACAACGCACGGCGGAAATCGTGGTCCTGCATGAGCTCGCGGTACTTCTCATCGCCGAAACTCTGGTTCGGATAGAACGACAAAGCCGACGCCTGAGCGTTCTGCCACGTGTACACGCTGTAGTCGTACCGGTCGGCCTGCTCCATGTAGACCCCGACCTGCTCGAAGCCGATTCCACGTTGCTGCATGTCGAGCCTACCCGAGAGCGCGAGCGTGTTGATCGCCGCGACGTCGTCTACGAGGTAGAAGAAAATTTCGTCGATGTACGGAAGCTGTCGTCCCTCTTCATCGACCGCCCAGTAGTACGGGTTTCGCGTCGCGAGCATGCTGTCTCCACCGGTCTCCCATTCTGTGATCCGCCACGCGGTCATGACAGGCCGTTCGGTGTTGTACTCCCACGCTCTGTCCTCAAAGTCACGGTACGTCGCGTTCGAGTTGTGACGCGGATGGTACTGCTTGAGGTAGTGCGCGGGAGCGAAGAACCCGAAGCGCTCGAAGCCGAGAGGCCACTGGTTGCCGTGGAACGCGAGGCCGACCGTCTCGGCGAGGCCGTTCGGCGCGGCAAAGTGCAACCGAATCGTCGAGTCGTTGACCTTCTCGAGCGTCATCGGCTCTCCGGCGACGACCCACTCGGCGTGTACGGCCGGGGTGATGTTCGTGTCGTTTTCGATGTCTTCCCACCAGAAGATCACGTCGTCGACCGTAAACGGATGTCCGTCGGACCACCTGAGACCTTCGCGGAAGTACAATGTCAACGTCTTGCCGTCGTTCGACCAATCCCAGTCCTTCGCGAGACCGGGCTGGACACCGTCGGCGGGATCACGCGGCCAGCGCAGGACCGGTTCGTAGATAAGACGGCCGAGCGCGTGAAAGTCGTTGATGCCGCGGAACGCGCGGTGCCACGTGCCGCCGTACTGGCCGATCGAGTCCACTTTCGCGACGACGCGAGGCTCGGCCGGGAGCCGCTCTTCGAGCGGCGGAAGCTCACCGCGCGCGACCATCTGTGCGAGCGCCGGGGCTTCTCGCGCGGTGAGGTCTACCGCCGGTGTGACTGCTTTGGGAGCCTCTTTCGCGCCACCCGCGAACAACGCCGCGGCGAACGAGAGGCAGAGCAGCAGGATAAGAACACGTTTCATGGAAACCTCCTGAAAACTTTTTCCGATTGAGCGGACGGAATACCCGTGCGGAAATGAATGCTTCCGCCGACATTTTTCGTCGACCACACGGTCGCACGACGGGCCGACGGCACACGTTCACCACTCACGGGAGTAGCACAGCGGTTTGGCTTGCCCAGTCGTTGACGTCTGGTCGGTTTACTCATCGTATCATTGTGTCCACCAAACCGCAACCCTTTTTTTTCGCGCAAAAGGCCCGCATGCGGTCTACCTGTGGTCCGCCGCGCGGGAAGCGGCTAGAACAACTGCACGCGCGCACCGAACGTGAGACGGATCGCGATGTCCGGACGGATATCCGACGGGACAAACCAGACCTGCGGCTCGACGTAGAGCGAGTACGCGTTGAACATACTCCAGTCGGAAACCGTGACGCGCGGAAACTCGAGCTGCGCGATGATCGCGCTCAAGACGACACCGTTCACCGGATCGCCGCCGAACGGCGTCACGGGGTCAAACAGCACGATGTAGTTGAACGCCGCGCCGATCGCGAAGTTCGCTGAAAGAAACTCCCAATCGGGTCCGAAGAACACGCTGAACGGGACCGACGCGACGTTCGCAAGGATCTTGCCGCCGAAGAAGTTCCCGGCAAACCGCGCGGGGCCGCCGTCGGACGTCGTCTCAGGGGAGACGCCGAAGTTGGCCTGGAGTTTTACGTTCTGATCGAAGAACGTCAATCCCAGTCCGATCTGGAAGTACGTCAACCCCAGAGCGTGTACATCGACGTACATACCCTGGATGAACGACGGCACCGCGTATCCGGCCTTATCGCCCGGGCGGAGCGCGACCTCGAGCTCGCGCAAACCGTTCAAATCGGCTGCAATCCCGCTCATCGTGAGCGTCGTGTTTACGCGCCGGTTCTCCTCGGGCGTGACAAGCTCTATCCGCGGAGGAGTCGTGTCGACGGAAAAGAGCGTGCGTGTCGAGACTGTGGTGCCGTCGGCGAACTCCGCGACCGCGAGCACCGCCAACGGGCCGTCGTTCACGTCACCGGTTTCGACCCGGTACCGCCACGTCTCACCGCCACGCGCGGTCGCGAACGTTCGCCCGTTGTCGAGGCTCACGATGACGCGTTCGGCCCGCCGTGAGCGAATCGTGGCGCGGTCTTCGTCTTCGGTGAACTCGGGCACCGGGTACTCGACGACACCGTCGATCCATGGGCGCTCGGAGAGAAAATCACCGGGGCGGTGGCTCGTGATCGCGATATACGGCGCGGCGGCGCGGTACACGAACCGCCTCGACTCGCTCGTGACACGGTCACCGCCCGCGGGCTCGAGGACCGCCGTGACGACGCGTTGCCCGTCGTCGGCCGAACCAATCGGGAGATGAAAGTAACCCCGTTCGTCGATTTCGGCGACACCGAACGGTTCGCCGTCGAGGAATACCGTCGCGCGCCGTACGGGAGACGCGGAGACGACGTGACCGCTCACGACGAGCGGCCCCGATACCGTATCGCCTTCGAGAGGAAACACGATTGACACCGTCGACCCCTCGACCTCATCGCGGACGAACACGTTGCGACTCACCAGGGCCTCGTTGCCCGCGCCGTCGATGACGCCGACGCGGACGTTGTACCATCCGCCGGCGAGAGACTCGATCCCGATCCGGTCCGCGAGAACCGTCTCGAGCGGAAGATCGATCTCGATAGTGCCACCATCGTGGTCGATCGGCTCGATCCGTGCGGTCGCGGCGGTGATCTCGAGATTGTCGAGAAATCGGCCGTTAATCGGTATAAAACCCGATACCGTCTGACCGTCGACCGGGAACGTCAGGTCGAGAGTCGGCGACGTGTTATCGATGTTCACCAAACTGAAGATCCGGCTTTCAACGCCAAGCCCATCGACCGCGACGATCTGTACCGAGTACGTACCGTCGAGCAGAACGGTACTATCGAGATTGTACCGCCACGATACCGAGCCGTCGGAATCGGCGGAAGTCACGGTCGCTTCCTGGAACGAAACACCGTTGTCGAACGACAACAGTACCCGCTCGATCCCGTTCCGGTCTGCGACGTTTCCGGCCAGTACGATCGTTCCGCGTAGCGTTTGGTCGACGTTCGGAGAGTCGATCGAGATCTCCGGAGCGGCGGTACTGACGCGTACGGTTACTTCGGCAGACTCGCCGCGTAACCCATAGAGATCTTCCGCGTACACCTCGATCGTCTGATCGTTGTCAACGAGCTCGGACAACCGTATGTCGATCCCGAAGTTGGTTCCGGCGGGAATTCGCTCGAACTCGCGCGAGCCGATACGCCAGTACACCGCGCCGATCCCGTCGTCGTCGAGCGCTATCCCGGTCACGGCGAAATCCGAGGTGACGACGGCGTTCGGCTCGGGGATCTGAATCTGGACGACCGGAAAGTCCGCATCCAGGTCTACCGGGACGCGCGGTGTCATCGTGACGTCGTTCCCGGCCTGGTCCGTTACCCTGAGACCGAGTGAGCGGTCGTCGAGCTCCAACACCGAGAAGTCCACCAGGAAATCGATCACGTCGGCCGGCTCGAGAGCCGTAAACGTCTCGTCGTCGAGGCTGTACGATACCGATTCGATCGGACTTGCCGAGGAGAGCCGCGCAACGACGCGCGTCAACCCGTTGATCGGCTCGTCGGCGATCGGTGTCACAAAGCGGACCGTCGGCGGGTCGGGGTCAAAGAAAATCGGCCGCCATAGTTCGCTCGAGTTTCCGAACGTATCGCTCGCGCGCACGAAAAGATGCCGGAGGCCACGTGTCAACTCTTCCGGCGCGATCTCGGCCTCGAACAGTCCGTCGTCTTCGATCGGTATCTGCCTGTAACCGCCCTCGAATCCAAGGCGGTACGATAATGCGTCGAGTTCCACAACGTCGCCCGCTATGCCCGTCGCCATGAACGACGTCGCGACGAACGATCCGGTCGCCGGCAGTTCCAGCTCAAGAGACGGCGGCTCGTAATCGACGACGAGACGGCGTGACCGCGACCGGTACTCCGTGCCGTCGATCGTCGTCACGATCACCGAGACCGCGTCGGCGGTCCCCTGCCCGATCGGTTCGAGCCGTATGAGATTGCCCGCGCGAGTAAGTCGGAGAAGGCCGTCTGCGCCCGAGAGCTCGGCCGTCGAGACGGCAGGACCGGTGAATCTTCCCGATAGCTCGTCCGCGGTACCGAACAGGATCGTATCGTCACGCACGCGGTCGTCGTGAAACACGACCGTCGCCGGGTACGGAGGCGGCTCGGAGGGGTCGCCGACGAAAAATGGAATGAATTTTCTCGCGCCGGTACCGTCCCGGTCGACCGCGTCGATCTCGAGCAGGTGTTCACCGAACCCGAGAGTGTTCGGAATTCGTGCCGAGAAAGCCCGCGCAAACTCGATCTCCGACGCGCGCGTACTGAGCGAGGCCCACTCGGTATCGTTTATCCGGTACCGCGCCGAGGCGATCCGTTCGGCGTTTGTGATCAGGCCGGGAACGTCGGTACGCTCGCCAAGCGCGACGCGGAATCCCGGCTCGAGCGGCTCACCTTCGGTGCCGAGAGATATCACCGACGCGCTCGACGCGACGGTGATCCGGACGGTGGTGTCGCGCGAGGCCAGACCGAGCCGGTCGATCGCGCGGAGGCTCACGGTTCGCGTCCCGACGTCGAGCACCGGCGTCTCGACGAGAAAGACCTGATGGTGTCGGCGCTCGTCGAACGTCGCGACGGTCGAAAACTCGCCGCCGTCGACCGACATCTGAATCTCGCGCGTACCGTCGAGGTCACGGACGACGCCACCTACGTGAACGCGTTCCGTATGCACGGTGTTCGCGCGCGGATACACCAGGTCGACAACCGGGACGTCGTTCCTGCGCTCTTCCGCCTCGGGGCCGTCGGCCGGAGGCGCGGGCTCGGCGGCACGACGGTTCACGACGACGACCGAACGCGCCGTGTTGCCGACGACGTCGCGAGCGTAAACCGCAACAGCGTACGCGGGCTCCGGTGTTTCGCCGAGGTCGACCGTAACGGAGAACGTCCTCTCATCGCCCGCGCCCGAAAGCGGCAGCTCCGTAAAGGTCACCCCGCCGTCGAGCGAGTACGCCGCGGCCGCGAGACCTCCCGCGTCGGTGATACGACCGGCTATCGCGATAGACGAGCCGGTGTGATCCGGCGCGGACGGCGACTCGATCACGATTTCCGGATCGGTCGTGTCGACGAGAACCGAGAACGGGCCTTCTTCGAGCACGTACCCGGACTCGGTCTCTGCGCGGACGAACACGTTGTCGATCCGTCCATCGGAAAGAGGCATAATCCGTACGAGCGATCGATTGTGTTCGAGCCGGATAATATCGTTCTCCGGGGTGATCGCGACCGCCGAGAACGACTCGGTCGCCGCGCCGCCGGTGACCCCGATTATTCGCCCAACCACGGGGGTGAGGTCGGCGCCGATCGTGATCACGTCGTCGGCGCCTCGGCGTTCGTCGATCAGCAGAATCCCGGGCGCGCGTTCGATCCGGCGTAGGTCGCGCGAGTACACGAAGCTCGTGTGTTCGGAGCTCGAGGCGAACTCGTCGACGACCGTCACCGCGAACCGCACGACACCGTAGCCGACCGATCGGTCGATCGGAAAAGAAAACACCGACACGCCGGGTTCGGTGCGTCGCGATGTGACACGCGGCGTACGGGGTCCGTCTCCGGTCTCGATCTCGACCGTGACCGATCGGACCGCGGCGGACGTCTCGATCCGCCCGGAAATCGCTGCGCTGCGCGTCGAGTCGTACTCGATCCCGGCGGCGTACTCGACCGACTCGCCGCCTGAGTACTCGAGGGTGTCGAGTGTGACGCGAGGCGGCGGGGCTTGCCTGACCGGGCGGTACCGGAGCTCGGGCCCGATCAAGCCACGATCGTCGATCGCGGCGATTCTGAGGTCAAGACGCCCTGACCCGGCGTCGCTCAACGGCACGCGGAACCCGGGTGACGCCGGGAAGTCGCGCGGCTCGTCGCCGATTCCCGAGACGCGCACCGCTACCGGCGTGTTCGCTCCGGTCACGTGCCCATAGATCGCGGCGTCGGGCGGGATTGGATCGGTTATCTCGAGCGGCGCCAGTCGATCACGACGCGCGGTAACGCGGCGTCCTGATCGTTTGCGAGTCGGTGCCGCACCGACGTCCGGTTTCCGCTCGTGTCGACCGCGGTGAAACGGACGTCGACCCAGCGCGCACGATGTTCGGTCGTATCGATCGCGACCGACCAGTACGGATTTCCCGGGATCAGTTCTACCGCGAACGTTTCGCCGTTCCACTCGTACTCAAACGTCTCGATTCCGACC
>PXBQ01000274.1 GCA_003566875.1 Spirochaetaceae bacterium
CGAGATTGTCGGCGAGACCGGCGATGATGAGCTGAACGACGGCCGGCCGCTTGCGCCTCTCGTCCGCCACGCGGCTGACCCCGAGCGTGTTGCCGGTACGGTTAACTTCCTTGCGATCGATGACGACGGCGGGGTGTGCGCCGGGGTTTCCACGAGCGGCTGGGCGTTGAAGTACCCGGGACGACTCGGTGACTCACCGGTGATCGGCGGCGGGTGTTACGCCGACGCGCGTTACGGCGCGGCCGCGTGCACGGGCATGGGTGAAATGGCGATTCGCGCCTGCACCGCGCACTCGATCGTGAGCGCGATTCGGTACGGAGTGAGCGTTGACGACGCGGTTCGGGGCGCGTTCGATGATCTCGCGTCGCTTCGTGGACCGTTTCTCGATGTGATGAATTCGATCGCGGTAGACACTGCGGGGAACCACGCCGGATTCTCGAGTCTCGAGGGACGGACGTACGTCTACCGTAGCAGCGGTATGGCGTCGTACGATGAGCGAGATCGAACGATTGCGCCGATTCCGCGGCGATGGACGCGCTGACACCGGCATGCCCCGGACAATACTAAAGCTGCAGCGCCCAGCGTGACTCGTCGAGGCGCCCGAGCTCCTCGGGCCCGTATCCGAACGAGCCGATGATCTCGCCCGATTCGGGCTCGTACACGTTTCCGCGCGCAAATCTTACACCGACGATCTGCCCGCGTGACACATTCAACCTCTTTCCCGGACCGGTGCGCGCAAGAACTTGAGCGAGTTGGTCTCCGAGTCGCAGATGTCCGAATCCGCTCGCTCCCTCGTCGACCGCGAGAACCGAGAGATGACCTTCTTCGGCCGTCGGTTTCCTCACTACCTCCACGTCTTCCGGTCTCACGTGAAGAGTTATGTAACGCCCGTCGAGGCTCGCGAGTTCGTCGGTTACCGGAATCACGCAGTACGGATCGGCGTCGGGTATGAAAAACACGTCATCCTCGCCGCGCCGAATCTCTCCTTTCAGGATGTTAGTCTTCGGGTTTCCCGTGAACTCCGCGACGTACGCGGTCTCGGGAAAACGGTAGATTCGCTTCCCACTCCCGATCTGCGCGATTCGGCCGTTCTGCAGCACCGCGATTCTGTCGGCCAGCACCATCGCTTCGGCTTGATCGTGCGTGACGTAAACCGACGTTGCTCCAATTGCGCGGTGAATGCGTTTGAGTTGCGCACACAACATCCCGCGGAGCTTCGGGTCGAGGTTCGACAGCGGTTCGTCGAACAGCAGATACTCCGGATTCGCGGCGATAGCGCGCGCAAGCGCGACTCGCTGTTGTTGACCGCCACTGAGGTGTCGCGGCCTTCGTTTCTCAAACCCCTCCAGGTCGACGACCCTGATTGCCTCGCGCACGATCGCTTCGGCCTGTTTCTTGTTCACGTGCCGTATTCGCAGACCAAACGACACGTTCTCTGCGACCGTCATGTGAGGGTAAAGCGCAAAGTTCTGGAACACCATACCGATCCGGCGCTCGCGTGGCGGGACGTCGATTCCCGCGAACGCCGAGTACACGCATCGCTGTCCGAGGTGCACGGTACCGGTGTGCGGCTGTTCAAGGCCGGCGATACACCGGAGAAGAGTTGTCTTGCCGCATCCCGACGGTCCGAGCATCACCATGAACTCGCCGTTGTCCACCGTGATCGAGATATCGGTCAATGCGGTCACCGCGTCGTACCTTTTGCTGATGTTCTCGACGATGATACCGGGCATAGAGGATGTCTCCTTAATGGTAAATATAACGGTGAAAAGTTGAACGGGAAAGAGGCCAGGTTTATGGATTAAGAGGGTCAGGGGCCGGCGAAGGGGAGTTTTCTATGCGGATGCGCGGCAGGTATTCGGGGTACTGCGACTGAAGAAACGTCACGAGCTGCTCGCGGAGCAGGACGCGCAGGTCCCACGCGGTCGGCGAGTCGGCCGCGCTCACGAGGCACCGCACGACCAGCGATCGATCGGTCGAGTCGACAACCTGGACGACGTCGACTTTGCGGTCCCAGAGTTCGGTTGTCGCGAGGATTCGAGATTGTTCGGCGCGGATCGCGTCGATCGGTGTGCGGTAATCGACGTGAAGAAAAACGGTACCGAGAATTTCAGCGCTCGTCCGCGTCCAGTTCTGGAACGGTGACTCGACGAAGTGCGTAATCGGCACGATGAGACGACGCTTGTCCCAGATGCTCACGACGACGTACGTGAGCGTGATCTCTTCGATGCGTCCCCACTCACCCTCGACGATCACGACATCGTCGAGCCTGATCGGCTGTGTGATCGCGATCATGACGCCGGCGACGACATTCGCGAGGCTCTTCTGCGCCGCGACACCGAGCACGAGGCCGGCGATACCGGCCGAGGCAAGGATCGATGCGCCGAGTTGCTGTACGCCGTCGAACGTCATGAGGATTGTCGACACGACGACGATCGCAACGATTACAGCCGCGATCTGTTGAAACACGCGGGCCTGCGTGCTGACCGTGCGCGCCTTCAGATTGTCGCGCGCCGTGATGTCGTATTGCGAGAGAAGAAGCTGAACAAACCCCCGGACGATCGCCATCGCGAGCAACCCGGCCGTTACGATAAACGCGATCACGGTCGCGTGCCGGATTGCCGCGCCCAGCGGTGTCGTGTCGGTCAAGGCCGGAAGAATCATCCAGATTGCGACGACGAGAAAGACGAGACGCGCGGGCGCGCGTGTCTTCGTGACCACAAACGTTCCAAGGTGATCAGAACGCGAGTACACCTTCTTCAGGAAGAAAAAGACCACCGCGTGAGCGAGCATCGCGACGGTTACCGTTAAGGCCACCGTCACGACCGAACGAATCAGTGAGTTGCCGAGTACGTAGGAAAGAATATCGCTCACGCAGTCCTCAACGCGCCGCTGCACGCGCCGCATTTGTAGTCGTACGTCATGGTACGATTACAGTAATCGCCTTTCCACCCGCGGTCAAGCAGTGATCGTTATCTCCGGCAGCTCGAACGTATCCCGTGTCCGCTCGATCCACGCGGCGAGTGCCGCGTGGCAGCGCTCTTTCTGCGCCTGGAAGACCGAGTCGTAACACAGGTTGGCTTGCTCGAATGGATCGTCGTTAAGGTTGTGAAGCAACCAGTCGTTGCCCGGTGTGCAGACGTACTTCCAGCCGTCGCGCGTGACGACCGCGCGCCACGCGCGGTTAACCGAGTGCGCGTGAAACTTGCGGGGAATCTGCTGAAGGTATGCCGAGTCGGGTTCGGCCCGCCTGGCCGCGGAGTCGGCCTCCGCGTCGCGGTTCTCGCCGCCGCAGCGCGCCGAGTAGTCGTACCCGACCATCCAGTCGGGCGCCGAAATTCC
>PXBQ01000152.1 GCA_003566875.1 Spirochaetaceae bacterium
ATCCCAAGACTCGCGGATACCGTCGGGGTACGACAACGGAACGTCGCCGCCGATCTTCTCCGCTCGTTCAACTTCTTCAACGAGCAGGACCGCATCGACTCTCCGTTCAACCTGCAAGATCTGTCCGTGCGCGCGACGCATTATCTCGCCGACTGGGATCTTTCAGTCACGTACCGCGGCTCGCCGCAAAGGCGCGTCGAGGCGTTGGACGGTGTTTCCGAACGTCCGGTCCTGAAGTGGGTCGGAACGTTCACGGCATTTCTGATATGGCGTCCGATCCCGGAACTCAGAACGCGCGCGCGTTACGACGAGGACGGGTTCGATTTCGATACCGAACGACCATGACGCGACGAGACCGCGAGTACTTGACCGTCACGCGGTGCGGACTCTATAATTTCCCATGATGAGGAGAGGTATTGGTTCAGACTGCGGCAGTTATTCTCGATAACCCGGCGTTCGTGAGCGATGTCTGCGGGGTAAACGACGGAAATCTCAGGGTACTCGAGCAGCTACTCGATGCACGAATCATGTCTCGCGGCAACGAACTCTTCATCGAGACCGAGGACGCCGAGAAGCGGCGCGTGCTCGTGACCATCGTCGGCGAGCTCAGAGAACACGTTGCGCTCGGCCGAGAACTCGGGCCGGACCTCATCAGGGCCGTGTTCGAGGGTGTGAATACGGGCGGCACCGACCACACCGAGCTTCTGAAGCGAAACGCGGTATCGGTGAATACAAGCAAAGTCTTCCCCAAATCGAGAACGCAAGCTCTTTTTATCCAAAGCATGACGGAACACGATCTTTCGTTTGCCGTCGGCCCTGCCGGCACCGGAAAGACGTTTCTCGCGGTCGCGCACGCGCTGGCCGAAGTCCTGAGCCGCCGAAAACGCAAACTCGTGCTCACGCGACCTGTCGTGGAGGCCGGGGAAAGCCTCGGGTTCCTCCCGGGGGATCTCTCACAGAAGATCCAACCGTATCTGAAGCCGTTGTACGACGCGATGGAAAGCCTGGTTCCCGGAGAGACGATACAGAAACTCGAGGATACGCGCGTGATTGAGGTCGCGCCGCTCGCGTATATGCGCGGGCGGAGTCTGCGCGACTGTTACGTCATTCTGGACGAGGCGCAGAACACGACGCGCGAGCAGATGAAGATGTTCCTCACGCGCATCGGCGAGAATACGCGCGTCGTCGTGACGGGTGACGTAACGCAGATTGATCTACCTCGAAAAAAAGAGTCCGGCTTGCTTCATGCCGTCGGGATTCTTCACGGTATTGAAGGAATCGGATTCACGTACTTCACCTCGACGGACGTTGTCCGTAATCCGCTTGTGAAAAAAATCATCCAGGCGTACGACGCGAATGAACGTAGTTGACGTTTCGTCCGCGGAACCCGAAGAACCTCCTTCTTGGTTTGCGCGCGTAGAAAAATACTGTCTCGATGTACTCGACAAGCTTCACCTGGACGGCTGGGAACTGTCGGTCGTCTTCTGCGACGACACCGCAATGACGCGGTTGAACCTCGAGTACCGCGGGATCGACGCTCCTACCGACGTGCTCTCGTTTTCCCAGCTTGAAGGCGAGGGCATACCGGAAAGTGTCTCGGATATCCACGCAGCCGGTGACATCGTTGTCTCACTGAGTGCCGTTCAACGGAATGCGCAGGATTTCGGCGTCGAGTACGAACAGGAACTAAAACGAGTATTGATCCACGGTATTCTTCATGTGGCCGGACACGATCATATTGGCGATGCCGAAGATCAGGAGATGCTGATGCTTCAGGAGCGTCTCGTGAATGAACTGTCCCAGGAGTCGTTATTGTGAAAACAAGTGGGCTTCTCAAACGTTTGTTTGTCGGTACCGGACGCATCGAGAACGACTTGATCGAGTTGAGCATTGAAAAACGCGACATGATCCGCGGAATCGTGGAACTTTCCGATACTAGCGTCAAGGAAGTAATGGTACCACGAATCGACGTCGTTTTTGTCTCGACGGACCTTTCGCGCCGCGAGCTCATCGAAAAAGTCACGACATGCGGTCACTCCCGGTTTCCCGTGTATACCGACACAATCGACAACGTCATCGGCATGTTGTACGCAAAAGACCTGTTACGATACATCGTGAGCGACGAGGAGATCGCGGTCGAGAAGATCTGCCGCAAGCCGTTTTTTGTCCCCGAGAGCAAGAAGCTCGACTCGCTTCTGCGAGAGATGAAGAGAAGGCGCGTTCATATTACGGTCGTCGTGGATGAGTACGGTGGGGTCTCGGGCATTGCGTGTCTCGAGGACATCCTTGAGGAGATTGTCGGCGACATCCAGGATGAGTTCGACAACGAGAAGGAAGACATCCTCGAGATCGGTGACGGGGTGTATCTCTGCGACGCACGCGTCGATATCGAGGATCTGAACGACGAGATCAAGACGACCATCCCGGACGACGACTACGACACGCTCGGAGGTTTCGTGTTCGATCTTTTCGGCAAGATTCCCGTCAAGTACGAGAAAGTCCGGCACGACAACATGGATTTCATCATCCAGGACATGGACGGCCACAAGATCAAAACAGTGAAGATCGTTACCGCGAAGGAAACGAACGGTGAAACGGAGTAACACCGGATACCGAATTCTCCTCGTGTTTGTCGGCGCCTTGCTGTTTGTGCCGCTTGCAGCGCCCGCACAGGAAAACGCGCTTCGGCTACACGATCGTGCGCGCACGGCTCTCGACGCCAATGACGTGTTCCGCGCGATCGAGCTGTTTTCGTTATCGCTCGCCGCTAATCCGGCGTACGTACCGTCACTCATCGGCATTGCCGAGTCGTTCTACCGGCTCGATGAGTACGACGAAGCGTATCGTTACGTCACAGACGCGCGTCGCTACACGAGGAACAACGCGGCGGTTCTCAACCTCCAGGGACGAATCCTTATAGGATTGGGACGCCCCGACGAAGCCGGGCGGGTTTTAGCCGAGGTTTTGCGTTTTGAGCCGAACAACATCGACGCGCGGATCGGGACCGCTGAACTCGCTCTCGCCGAAGGCCGCAGCAGCGACGCGCTCAGCGCGTATCGAGAGGTTGTTCGTTTTGCTCCGCACAACCGGAAAGCGCTTCTGTCTCTTGCGCTCGTACACGACTCGCTCGGCGATCGGGACGCGGCGGAACGGTACCTCCTGCTGGCGATCGAGTACCATCGCGAGGACCCAACGGTTCGCGTCCTCGCGGGCGAATATTATGCGTCAAGAGCGCTGTTCGCCGAAGCCGAGAGACACGCGCGTACCGCTATCGCGCTCGACGACGCGCGTACCGACGCGTACCTTCTTCTGGCCGAGATCGTGTATCGCCGCGGTTGAC
>PXBQ01000458.1 GCA_003566875.1 Spirochaetaceae bacterium
CTTCTCGATTTTCGCGCGATGCGGCGAGTCGTTCGGCAGAAATCGAATCAACTCGGTCAACGCTATGTAGCCCCAGCCGTTCCCGCGGCTCCAGTGATCGTCCGAGAACCGGCCCGCTCCGTTGAAGTTTTTGCTTTGATGCAGCAGTCCGTTCTCTGGATTACGGAAGGCGTCGTACATCAGGATCGTCTGTTTTACCGCTTCGTCGACGTACGCCTCGTTGTCGAATGCGAGTCCGGCGAATAGTAGGTATGGTGTCACGGCCATCGCGACGTCGATCCAGATAAGATCCTCGGCCGGCCGGTGCGGATGTTTCATAATGCCGGCCGGATCGCGTGGTGCGCTCATCATCTCGTCGGCGTACCGCCGCACCTGCTGCTCCTTCTCGGGCATGTGCCCGCGGAAGTACGAGTACATCGCGGGAATACCGCCGACGTAGTAGCTCGGGAAGTTATAACCGTAGAGTGGACCCGCGGGCTTTGGGTGGTTAATCCGGTCCGGAAAGAGCGAGAGAATCCAACGGCAGCGGTCGATCGACTCACCACCTTCTTCGGCAACCTGAACCAGGGCGTGGATCGCGAGCAGCCCGTAATAATGTTTGACCTGTTCGATCGATTCGTAGTGATCGTACAAACGGCGTGCGAGTTCGAGTGTTTTCATCTTGACCATCCTTTTTGCGGTGCCGGTTTGCGGTGCCGGGAAGTTCGTCATGTCTTTTGCAGAAACATCTGCGATCGGCGGCACGCGGTGTAGTGCGGAGACCCGGCGGTTTCGATGTCTTCGATCTTGAGCGGAGGCATGCCGTTATCGCATTCCGGTTCCGCGAATTTGCACCGTGGCGAGAACGGACAACCGGGGATATCGGCACTCGGATCGCCGACTTCGCCGGTCGGAACTTCATCGAGCCACGGAACACGTGGGTCGGCGTCCGGGACCGCGGAGATCAATACGCGCGTGTACGGGTGCACCGGTTGGTCAAACACGTCGTTTGTATCGGCGAGCTCGACCATACGTCCCAGATACATCACCGCGATCCGGTCGCAGATGTGCGCGATAACGCTCAGGTTATGCGCGATGAACACCATCGAGAGTCCAAGTTTCTGCTGCAGATCCTTGAGCAGATTAAGAATCTGCGCCTGGACCGAGACGTCGAGAGCCGAGACCGGCTCGTCGGCGATCACGAGTGACGGACGCAGGATCAACGCGCGCGCGATTCCGATGCGTTGGCGTTGCCCTCCCGAAAACGCGTGGGGATACCTGTTTCGGTACTTCGGATCGAGCCCGACGAGCGTGAGGAACTCATCGACAAGGTCCTTCATCTCGTTTCGGGCGTAACCGAAGTTGATGAGTGGCTCGGAGAGTATCTCGTTGACGCGCATTCGGGGATTGAGCGACGCGTACGGATCCTGGAAAACCATCTGAACGTATCGCCTGACTTGTTTCAACTCCTCACCGTGAATATCGGCGGTCTCGAAAACGCCGTCCGGCGTGCGGATCGTGATCGATCCGTCGGTCGGCTTCAATGCGCGGACGATCATCCTCGCTGTCGTCGTTTTCCCGCAGCCGGATTCCCCAACGAGGCCGAGTATTTCCCCTTTCTTTACGTAGAACGAAACATCGTCGACGGCGCGCACGTACCCGGCGACTCGTTTGAGCAAGCCCTTTTCAATCGGGAAGTACTTTTTGAGGTTTGTGACCTCGAGCACGCGATCGGCAGCGAGCTGCGACTCATCGACCGCGCCTTTTGCGCGGGTCATGTCAATGCCGGACATCGGAGGTTCCCCCTTGCGTTTGCGACGAACCCGGCGCGGCCTGATCGGCGCCGGCATCAGCCGTTTCTTTGGTGTAAAGGTAACAACGCGCAAAATGGTCGTCGCCAACCTGCGTGCGCGCGGGACGCGCTTCGGTGCACACTCCCGGAATCATGTTCGCGCAACGCGACGCGTATGGACATCCTTTCGGAACGCTGTACGCATCGGGAACCGAGCCGCGGATCGCCGAGAGCGCGACGTTCCGGTCACGAATCTTTGGGATTGACTTCAACAGATCGCGCGTATACGGATGTTTTGGCGCGACGAGAACCTCCGAGACGGGGCCCTCCTCCATGATCTGCCCGAGGTACATCACGTAGACGTACTCGGTTACGTGCGCGATCACACCGAGGTCGTGAGTTATGAGCATGAGCGACAGGTTGAACTCGCTCTGCATACGTTTGATGAGCTTCAACACCTGCGCCTGGATTGTCACATCGAGAGCCGTGGTTGGTTCGTCGGCGATCAGGACGCGTGGGTTGCAGATGAGTGCCATAGCGATCATCACGCGCTGTCGCATTCCTCCCGAAAGCTGGAAGATGTACTCGTCGACTCTCTGCTCGGGCGCCGAAATGCCGACGAGGCGGAGCATCTCTATTACGCGTTTGCGCGCTTCCTCGGGCGTAGCACCGGTGTGCAACATCAGTCCCTCGGACATCTGGTCGTAGATCGTGTGCACGGGGCTCAACGCGGACATCGGCTCCTGGAAGATCATCGCGATCTCCTTGCCACGCACGCTGCGGATGAGGTCTCCGTCTGGATCGCCTTGCGTCAAGTCGATCGTGTTACCGTCGGCAGGCGTGTACAAGACCGTTCCGTTCGTGATCCGCGCGTTGTTCGGCAAGAGCCGCAGCACCGAGTACGAAGTGACCGACTTACCACACCCACTTTCCCCGACGATTCCGACCGACTGCCCTTCGTGTACGCGCAGCGAGACGTCGTTCACCGCGTTGACGGTGCCGACATCCTGAAAGAACTTCACCTCCAGATCGCTGACATCGAGCACGATTTTCCTTTTACTCCCGTCGCCGGCCTCGCTCATCGTATCCACCTTGTAATTTCATCTGTTCGCATTAGCCCGTCCCCCGTGTCGGCCGTTCTCCCGCCGCGTTCAGTGCGCATCATCGCGCGTACGGGTCCGCCGCGTCGCGCAGCCCATCACCCAAAAAGTTGAACGCCAATACGGTCACGACGATAAACAGAACCGGCGTCAAAAGCCACGGCGCGAACGCGACCGTCTGAAGGCTCTGCGCCTCCTGCAGAAGCACCCCCCAACTCACGATCGGCGGCCTGAGTCCGAGCCCGAGAAAACTCAACGCCGTTTCGGCGAGAATCATTCCCGGAATCGCGAGGCTGATCGAAGCAATTATATGACTCAGAAACGACGGAACCATGTGTCTGAAAATGATCCTGAGTTTCCCCGATCCGGACAGCTCTGCCGCGAGCACAAAATCCTCGTGCCTGAGAGAAAGGAATCGTCCGCGGACCACACGCGCCAGTCCGGTCCACCCTATC
>PXBQ01000448.1 GCA_003566875.1 Spirochaetaceae bacterium
CATTCCGTACCTCACGATCGAACCGGTCATCGGCCGCCTCCGTGCGCAGTACTGGTACTTGGGTCCCGGGAAGCCGCCTCGTGAACGACCGGTGAATCTGGACGACGTCCCTCTCGCCGCAGAGGTCGCGTTTCCAACCGAAGCCCTTGCGCTTTCGGCTCTCCGCGATGTGCGCGCAGGACTCCCTGTCCACCTTCCGGGAGCCGCCGGGGGCGCGAGGCTCGTACTCGGCGGCGCACCCGTCGCTCTCGTGCGCGACTCCGCCGACGTCGCGCTTTCGAAGCGGCGCGGGACGTACGTTTTTGTGCGTGGCGCCACGCACGGAGTCTCGGGGGTCGAGCACGACGAAAAAAAGGTTCTTCCGGAGATACGCGCGCTCATAGAGCGAGTCGACCGTCTGTCCGGAGACGTCCGCGCGCTCTCCGATTCCCAGCGTGTCCTGAGCGAAGACCTCGTTCACGATCGAGGCGAACCGTCATCGGGCCCGGGACTCGATACCGTTACGGTCGCGCACGCGGCGGGATTGGCACAAGTGCTCTGTACCGAGCGCGCGCAGGTGATTGCATTCGTCCTCGGGCTACTCCCCGACGCCGTTTCGGCTGCGGTGATCGCGGCGGTCCCCGAGGACCGGCGTCCCGACATTGTCGAGCGGCTCGTAAAAATGGTCGAGACCGACCGGATACTCGAACGCCGCGTCTCGGTATACCTCGCCGGGTTCGTCTCGCGGCCCGAGTTCTCGCGCACATTGGGCGGTCCGGATCGCGCCGCGCGGATTCTCAACCACGTTCCACGGAGCATCGAGAAACACGTGATGGAAACGTTTGTCGATCGCGACACCGAGCTGTTCGAGTCGATCGCGAGACTCATGTTCGTTTTCCAGGATTTCGTGCTCGTCGATCCCGTCGCGATCCGGAAACTCATGGCGCGCATCGACGTGAACGAAATGGCGCTCGCGATGAAGGACGTCGAGCACGATGTGTGCGACCACATTATCGGGGCTCTCGACGAAGACGCGGCGAGAGCGCTCACTTCGGCGCTTTCGTCGGTCGGTCGGGTACGCCGGCGCGATGTTGAGGCCGCTCAACGCGACCTGATCGAGGAGCTGAGGCAGCTCGAGGCGGCGGGTGAGGTCGTCGTCGCGCGGCCCGACGAGATGCTCGAGTAGCGGCGGTCGCCGCTCCGGGTGTGACATTTGTCACCTCAAACTCATGACACATTTCACGGTGTTCGCAGCAGCCGGTCGGCGGTATCCTCGTAGCAACAAACCGACGGGGGTACGATATGGTAGTCAGTACGACGGGCATCGTGAAACGGTACAAGGACGTTGTCGCGGTCGACAGCGTCGATCTCTCGATCGATGACGGAGAGATACTCGGGCTTCTCGGCCCGAACGGAGCCGGGAAAACGACGGCGATCAACGGGATCATCGGGCTCACCGAGTTCGACTCG
Source organism: Spirochaetaceae bacterium (assembly GCA_003566875.1). Taxonomy (GTDB): domain Bacteria; phylum Spirochaetota; class Spirochaetia; order DSM-27196; family PXBQ01; genus PXBQ01. The sequence continues at coordinate 1,450 of PXBQ01000448.1, forward strand.
GGAGAAGTATCGCTTTTTGGGCGCGCGATGAGGCGCGTCGACAGCGACACGCGGCGGAAGATCGGCCTCGTGCCGCAGGAGATCGCGGTATTCGACGACTTGACCGCGGAAGAGAACGTGACGTACTTCGGGCGTCTGTACGGACTCGGCGGGTCGGCGCTCGCCGACGGCGTGAAGTACGCGCTCGAGTTCACCGGCTTGACCGACCGACGCGCGCAGAAGCCAAAGAGCTTCTCGGGTGGGATGAAACGACGCCTGAACATCGCGTGCGCCGTGGCTCATAGGCCGAAACTCGTCATCATGGACGAACCGACGGTTGGGATCGATCCTCAATCGCGGAACCACATTCTCGACTCGGTCCGGGCGTTGAACAGCGACGGCGCGACGATCATCTACACCTCGCACTACATGGAAGAGGTCGAGAACGTGTGTTCGCGCGTCGTGATCATGGACCACGGCCGCGTGATCGCGTCGGGTACGCAGAGCGATCTCAAGGCGCTTGTTGCGGACGACGAGATCATCGACGTCGAGCTCGAGAAGATGTCGCCCGGGATCGTGAGTTCGGTATCGACGATCGCCGGGGTGAAGGATTGTGTGCCGGACGGAACGCACCTGCGCATCACCGTCGACCGCGGCGGCGTGCGGCTCGGGCGTATTATCGAGAAAGCAGTAGACGCCGGCGCCGAGGTTCTGTCGGCGCACGTGGAACGGCCGACGCTCGAGAGCGTGTTCCTCTCGCTCACCGGCCGGTCGCTCCGGGATTAGGAGGCACGTATGAGAAACTTTCTGACGGTACTCTGGTACACCTTTATCAGAAACTGGCGCGATCCCTCGACGTTCACCGAGCAGATCCTGATGCCGCTCGGGCTCATCCTCGTGCTCGGTGGCGCCCTCGGTGGCACGATGGAAGGACGCGACGTAGGACCGACCGCCGTCGCGTACGTGATCGACTCCGAGACGCCCGCGGCCGAGAGCGTCCGCGCGTTCTTCACGAGGGAAGACATCGAGCGGTACCTCGCGGCGACCGACGCTCGCACGCTCGACGACGCGTACGAGCTGCTTCGGACGCACGAGGTCTTGACCGTGGTTCACGTTCCCGCGGGGTTCGGCACCGGTCCGGACGGGCTCGAACTCCGAATGATCGAGCGAACCGGAAACGATTTGCGTACCGGAATCGTTCGCGCCGTCGTGAACAACTACGCGCTTGCCGCGAACGTCACGATGGCGCTTTCCGACGAGTCTTCCTTCGCGTACGCACCGATGCCCGCCGTTTTCGAGGCGCAGGAGATCTCGCGCGCCGGACGCGCTCCGGGCGCGTTCGACTTTTACTCGATCTCGATGCTGATGCTTACGATCATGTACGTCGCCGGATACGCGGTCGACGCGATGCGCGAAGATATCCTTGACCCGATCGGACGGCGCGTCAGGACGACCGCGATCCGGCCGTGGGCGCACATCGCGGGCAAACTCACCGCGAACGCCGCGGGTGGTGTCGTGCAGGCGGCGGTGATCGTGACGGTCACGCTCGTCGTGTTCGGCGCGAACTGGGGCGAGCGGCCGTTTCTTCTCGCCGCGATCGTCGCATCGGTCACGCTCTTTGCGGTCGCGTTCGGCGCGCTCGTACTCGCTCTCGTGCGCGACGGGCAGAAAGCGCAGTCGATCGTGAACGCGGTCGTGCTCGGCTCGATGATCGCCTCGGGCGGCGCGATACAGTTCGGCGCCGTTGGGCCCGCCTTTCGCGCGATTCAACGCCTGCTACCGCACTACCAGGGGCAGACCGCGCTGCTCGCGATGGTGTACGACCGCGCTCCCGGCGCGATCCCTGAGGCGTTCGTCTACTTCCTCGGTGGTGCGGCGCTCGCGTTCGCTC
>PXBQ01000082.1 GCA_003566875.1 Spirochaetaceae bacterium
ACGACACGGTTACCGTCCGAGTCGGCGATGATCGCGCCTCCGCCCGGGAGCGGTTCGCAGTTGTGCGGCCGCGACAGACCGGCCGAGAAGCTTCGGTGAACGAGACCCTCGCGGTCGACGATGACCGCCCGGTCGTTGTTCCGGTCGGTGATGCAGATGAGTCCGTCGGGCGTGGAAACGACGTTGTTCGGGTACGAGAGCCGCGTCCCATCCGATAACCGCCCCGTCCCGCCGTCCCAGTCGTCGCTCGAGAACACGATCCCGCGCGTACGGTCGAACTCGACGACGCGGTCGTTCGACGTATCGGCGACGAGGATCGTGCCGTCGGGGGTCGGCTCTATCCCGTGCGCAAAGCTGAACTGCTCGGAGTCGCTCCAGACGACGTGTCCGTCGTGGTCGAGTTCGATCAGCTCGCTGCCGTGACCGGCCTCGGTGCCCGCGTCGCAGACTAGAGTGTTACCGTTCGGCAACCGCCGGACGCTGCACGGGAAGTCGAGAACTCCCGGTCCGGTTCCGCCTACGGAGTACTCGAGCGCTTTCTCGACCTCGACGGAACCGTGTCTCTCGGCCGGCATTTACATGTACCCCAGATCGCGGAGTTTTTTCATTATGCCTTCCTTGTCCTGTCGGCGCCCACCGCGCTCGGTCGTGTTCTCAAGATCCTGATCCCATGCGGGCACATCGGAGATCTTCTTGGTCGTGACGCGCGCGCCGAGCGACCGGTAACCTTGGCGGTACAGGTCGCAGATCGGAATCTCGAAGTGGTGAAACGCGTCCCAGACGTCCTTCTCGGTGAAGTGCAGGATCGGGTTGATCCGGTAGTGATCGGGGTTGAACTCGGTCGCCGGACGTGGACTGAACGGAATCTCCTCCGCACGCGCACCTTGCTCGTCCCACCGGATCCCTTCGAAGAAGCCTGCGACCGCTTTCTCCTCGAGATACACCATACACGTCACGGTCTTCATTAGATGGTTGCCGACAAACGATTCGGGTTCGTACACGAACGTGTCGTCTTCCCACCCGATCCGCGCGACCTCACGCCGGTTCCGCTCATTCAGATCCGCGACAGCGACCGTCCCGCCGAGACCTCCGGCCGCGCGCGCGACGTCTTCGTTGTGAATCATGTCGAGCTCGACACCCCACTCGCCTTTGAGCCGGTCGATGTAATCGCGAACCTCGTCGAACATGTCGCCCTCGTCGATGCAGAAACACCTCGGGATCGCGATACCCGCCTCTCTGCAGTGCTCGCGGACAAGCCACAACACGAGCGTGCTGTCTTTCCCACCGGTCCACGCGACGCGCAGGTCCTTGTGCTCAAACCGATCGAACGCCTCGGCGATTATTTTTTTTGAGTCGGTCGCTTTTTTTTCGATTAACGATGATGTCATCCTTGTTCCTCTTGGTGTTCACGTGGCGGAGAGCGACAATACGTTCATAATCCGACACGAATCTTAAGTACGCTCGCCGGAAATCCGGCGAGCTCCAGTCATATCTCGTACCTTTACGTCTATCGGTCTCTTCAATCAGTCAGAAAGAACTGCTCTGGGAACATCGCCGGCGAATTCTGATACGCGTTCGCAAGCCTCTCCGGTGTATTCCTCATACGATTTGACACTACGACCGGGAAACCGGCGAAGGTCATCGTTCCGATCTGGAACAGCTGTTGACTGTGAATCTCCATCACGCGCTCGTAGATGCGCGCCCGACCCGCCGGGTCGAGTTCCCGAGTCACTTGGTCGTACAAATCGAGCAGCTCGACCATGTACCCAGACGGCGCAACGCCGTCGCGACCTCCGGTGACGTAGTGCAGCCCTTGCAGAGGTGCCCACGCAACAATATCCATCGGAAAGTACTCCCACGGCTTGCGGAGCGGATCTACGCCTTCGCCGTTGTTCCCGAGCATCATCATATGTTGCCCGGCGTCGCGTCGGGTGTTCACGTATCCGTCGTCCTCGAGTCTGACTACCGCGTTCAAACCGACGCGACGCAGCTGCCGCTCGAGAATCTCCGCGGAGTCAACGTTGAGAGTCCGTGAGATATGCGCGTCAATCACGAGCGTGAAGTTGGTACCGCTCGGGAGCCGGCGGAACCCGTCACCGTCGCGTTGCGTCATTCCGATCTCGTCGAGCCATTGATTGGCCTGATCCGGATCGAACTCGATGTACGCTGTCGCCGTCTCTACGCTGCCTCCCGGCGCGTGAGGGTGTAACACCGATTGGTGCGGCTCTGCGAGTCCGAGCAGAGCGAACTCGTTGATCTCATCGCGATCGAGCGCGACCGATACCGCGCGACGGAACAGAACGTTTCGCAGGAGTTCTGCGATTTCCGCTTCACCTTGAAAGTCCTGGTTCACCGCGAGCACGAGCGAGTTCGCGTGTGAATCGAGGTTCAACATCTTTGCGTTGTATCCGCCGCGCGCCTCATTCTCGCGGAGAACGATCATGTCGCCGGCCGTTCTGCTGACACGGTCGAAGTCGACTTGCCCACCGATGGCTCGGAGAAGCATCACTTCACCGTCGGCCCTTTGCGGCCACACCATCTCGTCGATGTACGGGAGCTGCCGTCCGGATGGGTCGACTTTCCAGTAGTATGGATTCCTGACCGCGCGTTGCGTCGCGGCGGACGTGTCGGTTTCCATGACCCACGCCGTGAGAATCGGACGTTCGTGGTTGTTCCAGGCCATTTTTGCGTTGAGGAGCTGTACCCAGTCCTCCATTCCTTCCGCGCGAACCGCTGCGTTAAGTGTTGTCTCATCGGCGTGGTCTGCGTGGAACTGAGACAGATAGTGCTTCGGCAACATGATCTGGTTGTTTCGACCCATGCCGGCTTGTTCCTGGAGAAACAAAACCTTCGGCGCGGCAAACTCGAACACGACCGTGTATCTGTCCGGTGCGGTTACTCTGCCCGCTTCGCCGCCGGCGATCAACCAACCCGGCACCGCCGGTGTGAGCCTCCCGTTCATCAAAACATCGTTGTACCAAAAGAGAAAGTCATCGCTCGTGAACGGCTCGCCGTCGGACCACTTCATCCCCGGTCGAAGGTGGAACGTGAACCTCGTGTAGTCTTCGTTGATATCCCAACTTCGCGCTACGTTCGGCATCGGCTCGAGCGTATCGGTATCAAGCTTCACGAAAGGTTCCCAGAAGTACCACCCACCGGATGTCGCCTGATCTACGCGGTTCCAGCTTCCGCCGTACCGCCCGTCGGTCTCGAGCGGGTGAACAACGAGCGGCTCCTCGGGGAGTCGCTGTTCGAGCGACGGGAGCTCTCCGGTTTCGACAAGCCGCGCGAGCTGTGGAGCCTCGTTGCCGGG
>PXBQ01000055.1 GCA_003566875.1 Spirochaetaceae bacterium
AACGTTCGCCGAGCACCGGATCGGCGCCGGGAGCCGCGTCGCGATCTTCCTGCCGAACTCGGTCGTATTTGCCGCGGTCGTGACGGCGCTGCTCGAACGCGACGCGGTGTTCTGCCCGGTCAAACTCGAGTTCCGCGCGTCTGAACTCTCATCGATATTCGCGGATTTTTCGCCCGACGCGGTCGTGGTCGAGCAGGCGCACATCGAGACGGTCTCGCCTTTCCTCGCGGGCCGCACGGTGCTTGTCCGGAGCGCAGACGCGATTCTCTCCGCACCCACGCTCTCGGCAAACCCGACGGCTGCGCCCGGCCGGTCGGTCTCGGGGGGCCGGCGAGTCGCGCGCGTCGCACCGGAGCCTGACGGGCTCTCCGATTTACCCGCGTCGACCGCGTCGGTGAACTTCACGTACCGCGGCATCGGGTATGCACTCGGCGCGATCGTGCCTCACGCGCGCTACGCCTCCGGCGCGCGGACGTTTATCGAGTGTACGGCTTCCCACGTTGCACGGCGGCTGCTCGTCGCTCTTCCGATGAGCCATATCTTCGGGTTGATCGGGTGCGTGTTCGTGCCGCTCCTGTACGGTGTCACCGCCGTGATCGCGCGCTCGCTGAACCCCCGTCGCGTTTTCTCGGTGCTCTCATCGGAGAGAATCGACTTCTTTCCGACGATACCCGAGATTTTGGATCTCTTGACGCGGTTCGCGCCGGCCGAAACACGCGACTCACGCCTCACGATCCTCGCGACCGGAGGAAGCCGTCTGACCGAACACCAGTACACGGCGTTCCGGACGGCGTTCGCCGCGGACGTCGTGCACGGCTACGGGCTCACCGAGTGTACGCCGGTGAGCCGGAATATCTTCGGCTCGACGCGCGCCGGGACGATCGGGGAGGTCGCCGACGACATTGAACTGTCGCTCGATCCCGCCGACGGCGAGATACTGCTGCGCGGGCGCGACGTATTTTCGGGCTACTACCGTCGAGCCGCAGAGACTCAAGACGCGCGGACCGCCGACGGCCGCTTTCGCACCGGGGATCTGGGGCTGCTCCGCGACGGACACCTTGTCTTCGGGCGGGAAAAAAAGCGTACGTGCAAGGTAAACGGGCTGCTTGTCGATCTGCGCGAGATCGAGTTGGTGCTTGAGACGCACGACGCGGTCGCGAGCGCGTCGGCGAATTTTGAGTCCGGGGACATTCGGGTATCCGTCGAGCCGTCTGAGTCCACCGCCGACCCGCGGCTTGCCGAGTTGACCGAGTACCTCAGATTTCAAATCACACCGTACAAAATTCCCAAAAGAATCTCGCTTACGCGCCGATAACGAAGTAGCATGGTTCACGAAAACACGGCTCCTAACGACGATATCAGGGAACGCGCGCGCGGAGTGATCTCGCGGTTGGTCCGCATCAACATAGATCAACTCGACGATGGTGTATTGTTCCGCGAAGAACTCGGCGTGGACAGTCTGCGTGGACTCGAGATAATCGCGGTGTGCGAGGTGGAGTTGGGCTTCCCTATCGATGAAACCGGTTGCATCGACGCGCGTACGATCGGCGATTTCCTCGATTACCTGCACTCCGCGCACGGTGCACAAAGAACCGGCTAAAGAAGGCACACGCGATGGAGAGGCACGACAAACAGGAGATCGAGACCGGCTTCCGAGAGGAGTCTATCGAAAAAGCCGCGCGCGATATCCGGATCGCGACGATCGCGGCCGCCGTGCTGTTCCCTCTTTTCACGATTCTCGACGCGGTGATCTATCCCGATTTGATTCGGGCTTTCATTCTGATCCGGGCGGCGGTTGTCCTTGGAAGCATAGCAATCTTCGTGATCGTCGGAACCGGAGCGGGGCACAGACACGCGCGGGGGTACGGCATCGTCGCGTACTTGATCTGGACGTGTTCGATCGTCGCGATGGTCCACCTGACCGGGGGCTACGCGAGCCCGTACTACGCCGGCATCAACCTCGTACTGATAACGTTTCTATTCATCCTACCTCTCGACGTCGGCCGTACCGCTTTCGTTTGCGGAGTCGTTTACCTCTCGTACCTCATCCCGATGTTCTTCGCGTCCCCGATTTCATCGCACACGACGTTCCTCAACAATCATTTTTTTCTTGTCGCGACGATGATCCTCGTGATCATGAGCTCGTATCTCTCGACGAAAATGCGGTTGAAGGAGTTCACCGCGCGATTCCGCCTCGCGCGCGCAAACGAGGAGCTCAAGGAACTCGACATCCTGAAGTCACAGTTCTTTGCAAACATCAGTCACGAAGTCCGCACGCCGCTCACGTCGATAATCGCACCTGTCCAGAGCATGTTCCAGGGCGACGCGGGGCGGCTGACCGACGAGCAACAAACGCTCGTCGGCCAGGTCTATCGCAATAGCGTCCGGCTACTCGACATGATCAATCAAATGCTCGACTTCGCGAAGTTTGATGCGCGGAAGATGCAACTCCGCCTCGCCCGTGTCAGCGTGGCCGAGATCGTCCGCGATGTCGTCACGGTATTCACCGAGGTCAGCGCGCGTAAAGGGCTTGCGCTGTCGTACAAGGTCCTCGAAGAAGTCCCTACGGTGTATCTCGATCGAGAAAAGATGGATCGCATCCTCTCGAATTTGATCCGAAACGCGATCAAGTTTACCGACTCCGGGTCGGTCTCGGTCACGATCGGCCGCAACGCGACGGCGATCGTGATCAAAATAACCGACACGGGAATCGGAATACCCGATGATCACCTCAAGCGCATCTTCGAGCGCTTTCAACAAGTCGACGGATCGAGCACACGACGTTTCGAGGGAACCGGTCTCGGCCTCACGATCGTAAAAGAGGCTGTAGAGCTTCAACACGGCACGATTGCCGTCGAGAGCACTGTCGGACGCGGCGCGGAGTTCACGATTCAACTCCCGCTTGATCTCGAAACACGCGCTCCCGACGCGTTCATCGAGCGACGCGGACGCGATCGGCGCAACGCAGACCGGCCGTTCACGGGGCCCGACCGACGGCAAGGGCCACGCCGGGGAGCGGAGACCGCGCGTGTTTCGGTCGAAGATCTCGCGTTCGCCGACGCAGGGGACAAGACCGGTAACTCGATAACGACAAGAAGTCCCGCGACGGCCGACGGGCTCGACGTCCTGTACGCCGAGGATAACGAGGACTTGCGCACCTTTGTCTCGACGATGCTCGCGAAGTTCGGCCACAGGATCACGACCGCGGTCGATGGACAGGAAGGCTGGGAGCGCGTCTTGCGTCTGCCTCCGGACGTAATCGTGTCGGACGTGATGATGCCGCGGATGGACGGGTACGAGTTTC
>PXBQ01000322.1 GCA_003566875.1 Spirochaetaceae bacterium
CCGCCGTGATTGTGAATCGCCTCGATCACCTTCTCGGTTCCGTGGCCGGTTGCGTCCGGCGCGAACTTCCGGACGATGAACGCGCTCAGAAACAACCCGGCCGGCGCCATGAAGAAGTACCAACTCTGGGAGTACACGATACCGGTCGCGTTATCGAGTACCAACAGAAACAAGGCCGTCGGGAAACCCGCGAGCAGGCCCGCGATTACCGCGAGCATCGCCCACTTCAAAGTTGTGAGGACGACCAACGCCTCGATAACCCAGAACCTGCGGGCGCGGTGGATAAAACGACGAATCGACCGATGCATAACGCTGAGAGTAGCGATATCGGCACGAGACTGCAACCGTTCCGCGATCGTGGTGTGGTCGTCTGTCGGTTCCGTGCGTTACCGCCGAAAAAGATTGTGAACGTCTTGACATACCCCAGGGGGGTATAGTATATTTCCGTTGAGAGTGCGGCTCGGGGCGCCCTCGCGGAGGAATACATGGGAAACGAAAGATCGGAGACAGATAATATACGCACAAATACGGGCAACTCCATAGCCGTAGAGGAACTCGACGTTTCTACACTCAGCGGTGGAGATCGCGCGGCGCCGGACGCGGGGGACGGTGTCGTACGACGCAGTTACCGGTTGATCGGCATGAGCTGCGCGAGTTGCGCGCGTTCGATCGAGACGACGCTTCAGGCGACACGCGGTGTCCGGTCGGTCGGCGTTAACTACGCGTCGGAGAAGGCCGTCGTCGAACTCGATCCGACGCAACTCGCCGATGAAGACGTGATTCAGGCGATACGCTCGGCCGGGTACGACGCCGAGCCCGACGCCGAATCCGCGGTTCCGGGGATCGTGACGATGCGCGTGAACGGAATGACGTGCGCGAGCTGCAGCGCTTCGGTCGAGAAGACGCTCAAGGCGACCGCCGGCGTCGAGAGTGCGGCTGTGAACCTCGCGACCGAGACCGCGTCGATCCGGTTCGATCCGGCGCGTGTCCGGCTGTCCGAACTCAAACGCCGCGTCAAAGACACCGGGTACGAGCTGGTCGAGCCCGATGAGGACGACGACGGAGATCGGGACCTCGAGAAAGTCCGCGTCGCGAAGAAGCGGCTGATTATCGCGTCGGTGCTCGCCGGGACCGTCATGGCGGTCATGATCGTGCATATGTTCATCGTGGCGATTCCGGGGTACCTCGCGATCGTCGCGGCGCTCGGTGCGCCGGTCGTGTTCGGCGTCGGACGCCACGTGCATACGGCCGCGTTCCGCGCGTTGAGATCGGGGCGTCCGAACATGGACGTCTTGGTGTCTCTCGGGTCTCTTCCGCCTTTTCTGATCGGACTCGCGGGGTTTTTCTTCCCGGTTCAGACGTTTATCGAGATGGCGACGACGATCATGACGTTTCACATGATCGGAAAGTACCTCGAGGTGCGAGCGAAGGGGCGCGCGTCGCAGGCGATCCGGAAGCTCATCGAGATGGGAGCCAAAACCGCGAACATTCTCGTCGACGGCGAAGAGACCGAGATCGACGTCAAGGAGTTGACCACCGGCGACGTGATGGTCGTGCGCCCGGGGGAGAAAATCCCGACCGACGGCGTGGTCGTGTCGGGGCGGAGCTTTATCGACGAAAGCATGGCGACCGGAGAGCCCGTGCCGGTCGAGAAGACCGAAGGCGACGAGGTGATCGGGGCGACCGTGAACGCGCACGGCGTTTTACGCGTCCGCGTGACGAAAGTCGGGAAGGACACGTTCCTCGCGAACGTGATCAAGATGGTCGAGGAGTGCCAGGGCACAAAGGTTCCGATCCAGGAGTTCGCCGACCGCGTGACCGGGTACTTTGTACCGATCATCCTCGGGCTCACCGTTCTGACGTTCGTGTCGTTCAACCTCTTCCCGGCGTTTCACGCCGGGATCATGGAGTGGGGCGCATCGTTCCTGCCGTGGGTGAATCCGAACCTCTCGCCGCTCACGCTCGCGTTCATCACCGCGACAGCGGTTCTCGTGATCGCGTGCCCGTGCGCTCTCGGGCTCGGAACGCCGACCGCGCTGATGGTCGGCAGTGGAATAGGCGCCGAGAAGGGAATCCTGATCCGTAACGGTGAGGCCGTGCAGACTCTGATGGACATCGAGGTCGTCGCGTTCGACAAGACCGGAACGATCACGGTCGGGAAGCCATCGCTCACGGACCTGATCGCGGCCGACGGCGTCGTTGAGGACGAGCTTCTCGCTGCCGCCGCGTCACTCGAGAACTCGAGCGAACACCCGCTCGCCTCGGCGATCGTCGCGGCGGCGAAAGAGCGCGGAGTCGCGATAACCGAGCCTCGCGAGTTCTCCGCGGTAACCGGGCAAGGCGTCCGCGGCACGGTCGACGGGAGTACCGTACTCGTCGGCTCACGGCGCCTTCTCTCGGAGGCCGGACTCGACCCGGCTGCGTTCGAGAAGCGTCTCGTCGAGCTCGAGGATCAAGCGAAAACCGCGATGCTCGTCGCGAAGGGCGACCGGGTGCTTGGAGTTCTCGCGGTCTCCGACCCGATCAAGGACGACTCCGCGTTCGCGATCGCGGAGCTCGAGCGAAAAGGCATCCGTACCGCGATGATCACCGGCGATAACGAGCGGACCGCGAACGCGATCGCAAAACTCGTCGGTATCTCTCACGTGATCGCCGGAGTGCTTCCGGACGGAAAGGTCGATGAAGTCCGGAAGCTGCAGGAGCAGTACGCGCTCGTCGCGATGGTCGGCGACGGTATTAATGACGCACCCGCTCTCAAACAGGCAAACGTCGGGATCGCGATCGGGACCGGTACCGATATCGCGATCGAAGCCGCCGACGTGACTCTCGTACGCGGTGAGCTCACCTCGCTCGTGACCGCGATCAACCTCTCGCGCGCGACTTTCCGGAAGATCAAAGAGAACTACTTCTGGGCGTGGGCGTACAACGTCGTCGCGGTCCCGATCGCGATGTTCGGCCTGTTGCACCCGATGATCGGCGCCGCCGCGATGAGCATGAGCTCGCTCAACGTCGTGTACAACTCGCTGCGCCTCAAGCGCGTGAAGGTCGAGCCCGAGAAGCAGTAGACGCACACTCCGCCGAATCCGGCCCCTGCGGCCGGGTCGGCTCTGCGTTCCGATTGCGGCCTAACCCGACCGCCGACCCCCCAGAAAACCCTCGAAATATTTGACTCAAAAAAACCTGATAAAAAGAGTAACCTATGATAGAATTACGTACTTAATAGTACGCAATTAGGAGCGCGGTACGCGTTCCGAGGGGGAGAGTGTGAGGAGAATCGTATTGTCGCTCGTCGTAAC
>PXBQ01000063.1 GCA_003566875.1 Spirochaetaceae bacterium
CGCCTTCTTGAGGTCGAAATTCCTCGCGACCTTCGAGTGGTACTCCGTCTCCCGCGTTAGGCGTCCCGCGTGAATACAGCCGCCGTGAGTCCTGATCAACGCTTTGTCCACGGCGAGCGCATCGAGATCTCTCCGGATGGTGAGCGGAGACACGTCGAAAAGCTCGGCGATCTCTTCGACCTTCATCTCGCGCTGGTACACGCGCATGAGCTCCAAAATACGGACTTGCCTGTCTCGAGGTTTCATCAGATAGCGTAGTGTAGCCGTGCGACGTCGCTGCGGTCAATACACGGCGGAAAAATCCAACTATTCCTTTTTCCCGGATCTATTTAAATCGTTTTATATTAACACGATGAGGTGGTTTGCCCTGCGTGGAAGCCTGGGCTGTTCGAGGGCGGAGGGATGAGCCGCAGAGCGGAAGAGCTAACCGTTATCGGAGGAACGGTCACTGTCAAATGCGAAAGGTGCGCTCTCCGAGATCTACCCTGCACTCAAGATCGGACTTGGGATGCAACTCCGCGGTTGATATAATGCTGAAAAATGGCGTCGATGATATTCTTTCCGAGTGATCGCCGATGGCGTCAAAGCCGTCGAAAGAGGGGGCATAACGTGGAGAAAACCAATTCCGATGATGGGCGGCTAGACGATGCGCACAAACGCGATATCGTGGTTAAAAGATTGAACGAACGAGGAGTTTCTCTCGAGGAGATTGCCGAGATTACGCTCGACCTTCAGAAACCGCATGTTCCCGGCCTAACGCTCGAAACATGTTTGGATCATGTGGAACGCGTAGTCATGAAACGCGAAGTGCAGCACGCGGTGTTGACGGGATTGGAACTCGACGTTCTTGCCGAAAAAGGCCTTGTGAGTGAGCCTTTGCGAAGTATTCTCATGAGCGATTACGGACTCTACGGAGTAGACGAGGTCTTGGCGCTTGCCATCGTGAACGTGTACGGCTCGATCGGCTTCACGAATTTCGGATACGTCGATAAAACGAAACTCGGGATAGTAAAAAAAGTTGATGAACGCGGCAAAGCCGACGGCGTTTGCCATACATTTCTAGACGACATGATCGGCGCGATCGCGGCCGCCGCCGCGAGCTCGGTCGCGCACCGGCACGCGTAGGAGGTGTCACACCGGGTGATCTTGCTCCGGTGCGGCGACTCGATTGGCTCGGCTGCGTCGACAACAAAGCCAACAATTGAGACGTATTCTTCTCACCGCTAATCACGAGAGCAACCCCGGAAAGCCCACTAAACGGTTATAGCCTGACTTTTACGACGACCTTTCTGACACGCGTTGGCGCGCTAAGTATTGCCGCCGGAAGATGACCGTCTTGCGGAAAGAACACTGCGAACGAGCCGGGCTTCATGTGTATCGGCAACGCCTTCTCGAGTGTGTTTCGATCGGCGCCGAACATGACTGCGTCGCTCGAATCGTCGTACGGACGAGTCATCGTGAGGCGGTCTACATCCGCCCAGAAAATGATCTCCTCTCCGCTCGCGATGAACTGAATGTCGGCATACAACCGGTGCGCTTCAAACTCGCGATCGCCGGTCGGCTTTGTGTCGTAACTCTGAACCAGTGCGAATACGTCGTCGCCCGAGAGTTCGTACTTCCCGTCGCGAATCGTCGAGAAATCGGTCGTCGCGACGTGTATCAGGCCGCGGGCAAGTCGGTCGCCGAGCGCTGAGTAGGCCGCTGCGTTGCGAATCGTGTCGAGTATCATCTTTGTGTTCCTCCGTATGTCTTCCGTCGAGACGTCGCGTTTTTGGTGTGGTCAATTCCGGCGAAACACCGGTTCGATTTTGGCTCCGGTCAGAATACCGCTTATCGTGTCGGTATCTATCGCCTTCTTGATCGCGGAAAATGCCTTCTCCGCAGCGGCAACGTACTGCTCTATCTCGCGCTCCCCGTGAGATGTGTTAAGGTTCGTGATCCCGTACGTAAGGATTCCTTCGTTGATCATTTCTTGTTCGAACACCGACGTGAGATCGAGGTAATCAAGTCCCCCGGATGCCTCGAATTTTACTCCTGCATGCGGTGACAAACCGGTTGTTGCGACGGCCCCCCCGATTTTCAGGCGTGAGATCGATTCCTCAAGCCCGAGGAGCATTTTGTTTCCAAGGTCCCGCAAAGTCTTGAACACGCCGGGCTTTTCAAGAATTTCGATAGTCGCCAGCGCGGCTGCGATCGATAGCGTCTCACCCCCGAACGTAGTCGAGATGAAGACCGCCTTCTCAGCTATCAGCTCCATGACGTCACGGCGACCGACGACGACCGACAACGGCAGTCCGTTCGCGATTCCCTTTCCGTACGCAGCGAGGTCCGGTGTGACGCCGAACAACTCCGACGCTCCTCCGATCGCGTACCGGAAACCCGACACGACTTCATCGAAGATGAGGAGCGCGCCGTTTTCGTGAACTACGTCGGCGAGCTCCGCAAGGTATCCATCTCGGGGACCCTCGCCCTGAATCGGCTCCATGATCACGCACGCGACCCGACCCGCGTACTGGGAAAAGAGCGCCTTGAGAGCCGCGATATCGTTGTACGGGAACGCGACGGTCATTTCCGAGATTGCTCCGGGGATTCCGGCGTCGTTCGTCGTCGAGCTGATATACCAGTCGTGCATCCCGTGGTATCCGCTGCAGAGAACGATGTCGCGTTCGGTGTGCGCGCGCGCGAGGCGGACCGCCGCGGTCGTCGCGTCGGAACCGTTCTTGACGAAGCGAACCATCTCGGCGCCGGGCAACACGCGCGTGAGTTTTTCGGCGAGGGTCACTTCCAGAGGCGTCGGCTGCGAAAACGAAACGCCCTTCTCGAGCTGTGCGATCACCGCCGAGTCGACGCGCTCGTCGTGGTACCCGACCGTCACCGGGCCGAGCGCGCAGATGTAGTCGACGAAACAGTACCCGTCGACATCCCAGACGCGGCATCCCTTTCCTTTCTCCAGGAACAATGGGGCGTTGCCTCGCGGGAAGTACCGATAACTCTTACTGAAAGTCTGCGCGCCGAGCGGCGTGACCTTTAGCGCGCGCTTTAACAACTCGTCGCTTTCGCGGAATCGTGCGGCGTTTTCCATTGATCGACCTCCTCGGTTGTGCTGCGTCCCTTTCTCGCCGTCGTCGCGGCGACCGCATCGAAAGATAACATGAAACACGTTTTTTGATCAATTCGATCATCGGGAGCGCCGGTACGCCGTTCGTTCCGCGTGTTGCCACGCGTGGTGCGGACTTGGTATCATCGCCGCGTCGTGCGAGAATCGCGCGTAGCGAAAAAAAACGAAGAC
>PXBQ01000486.1 GCA_003566875.1 Spirochaetaceae bacterium
CGATTACGCTCATTACTCTCGCCCTCCTCAAACCATGAACCGTGTTTTGCCGGTTATCCGGCGCACAGCCAACACTACACTACCCACGGTGCGTGTAAGAATCAATGATTGCCCGGAATTATTCACGTTCCAACGTGAGCTCCAGCGTGAAGCACGCGACTTTTACCGTTGGGCTTCCTATCGCCTGCGGCAAGACTCACGTCGAAAAATCAGTTGTCGAAACTCGCTGCCATATACCTGAATCCGTATAAAAGGGCACGGTAGCGGGCTATTCTGAGGGTTTTTTCCCGCACAACCTGTTCCCCGCCAGGAGAAGTTTCCCCAGCTAACGCAAACTTGCCGATACTGATTTCCGTAGGCTGACAGAAAGTTTTTCTCCCTCGTCTGACCTGAAAGAAAAAAAGGGCACCCCCTGTTAGCAGCAGGTTAACGGGTGCCCACAACTGTGAAACAGCACAGTCACATATAACGTAGCTTCATTCGTACAGTCTTTGCAACTCCGCTTCCGTACCGAACCGTGCAGCTTATGCGGAGAAGTGCATCCGCTCGAGATCCACAGTTATGCCGCACGCAGTTATCGCGATCCGCAGAGCCTGGAAGATGTGTGGATCAAAATCCCTGTTCGCTCCTGTAGCGAGGCAAAAGCTCTCGGGCGACAGTACACCAAGCGGCTTTTACCGGATTTTCTCATTCCCTTCGCCCGAATGCGGCTTGATACGGTGGTAGAGGCGGGCCTGGGAAAAGAGCGAGGGAGTAGTCTTGAGGAGTGTTGCCGGATAATCGGCTGCACTGATCTGAGGACCGCGCGGATGCACCTGGCACGGCTCACCGAGGCGGCGAAAGCGGTAGCCCTCACGTTGGCCGAGAGACAGGCCGCCGCGGTCCATCTTCATGAACACACCTACCGGCTCCGACCCCGTGCCCCTCTCGAGCGGCTGGCGGAACTGTGTAGGCGAGAGGAAGAAGCGCAGCTGCGATCCGGGTGCGCGAACCTGCATCCTGGAGGATTGCGGCGGTTGCTGCAGGCGGTACTGTGGAAAAACCGGCGAAACGTTTCAATGACTTATGTCTCACGGCCTCCTCCTTAGACGTGATAGTCCTTCTGAAAAGCATTCAGGAGGAGAAAATGAACGAGATCGATTGGAGAGACATTGATGAGAGACACCTCGAGGCCTACCGCCGGAGAGTGGCGCTTGTCGAGACGTTGCTCGATGAGAGCATCGACGAGGCAGACCGGATGCAGGTGCGCCGCCACTACATCGAGGAGCACGGGGTAAGCGAGCGAACGATCCGCAATTACTTGCGCTGCTACCGCCAGGAGGGAGCCGAAGCTCTGCTGTTTTATAAGCCGAGAGGCTCTTCTTCGCCCCGCATTCATGACCGGCGACTGCGGGAAAAGATACTGAAGCTGATAGAAGAGCGGCCGAGCAGAACGGTTCCACAGCTTCGCCGGTTGCTCAGCGCCGACGGTGAACTGGCGGGGGCGGTCACAGAGGTCTCCGACAGGAGCATCTATCGATTCCTTGCGGAGTCCGGGCTTACCCTGAAGGCCCGCAGGGAGAAGAGCTTCGGGGCGGGAAAGAAGAGCTACCACAAGTTTGAGGCCTCTTGCGCGATGGAGCTTGTACAGGGGGACGCGAGGGATGGCATCTGGCTGCCGAAAGTCCCCGGTGATGAGCAGGTGCGAAAGACCTACCTCTTTGCCTGGGTCGATGACTACTCGAGGAGAATACTGCACGCCGAGTACTTCTGGGACGAGAAACTGCCAAGGATGGAGAAGACCTTTGGGACGGTGATCCTCAGGTGGGGTATTCCGAAAAAATGTTACCTCGATAACGGCCACGTGTACATCGCCGCTCATTTCGCCTTTGTCCTCGCACAGCTGGGAATTAAGAAGATCCATCACGGTCCCTATAAAAGTTGGGCAAAGGGCAAGATCGAGTCGGTGATGAAAACGATCAAACGGGATTTCCAGGCCGAGGCACAGCGGGCCGGGTTCAAGACGCTTGAAGAGCTCAACAGCGCCCTGTGGGCATGGCTGGAGGTGGAGTACAATCGCCGAAACCATTCATCTACCGGAGAACCACCGGCGGAGCGTTTTGAGAAGGGGCTGCCGGGCGACCACCGGCGGGTGAAGGATCTCGAGTGGTTCGAGAACCTCTTTCTGCTTCGAGAGCACCGGAAAGTTGGAAAGTGGGGCACGATCAAGTTCGAAGGCAACCAGTATCACACGCAGGCCACCGCGGGCAGCACCATAGAGGTGCGCTACAACCCCTTCAACTTACAGAAGGTGTGGCGATTTGAGAACGGCGAAAAGGTCGAGACTCTCGGGCTGAAGAAATTGGTCAACTCCGCCGTAGAGAGGCTTCCGGAAGAACGACAGGCTACCGAGCGGAACGTCAGCGCCGAGGCGGCCGACTACTTCGCCTCCCTCCGCCGCAAGCAAGCCGAACTCGATCAGCAGAAGGCGGCGGTCAACTATCACAAACTCAAAGAGGAGGACCGGCAATGAGAGAAGCACTCCTGACCCACTACGGGTTTTCACGACTGCCGTTCGGCAAGGACATAGCCGAGGAGAAGATCTTTCCCACCGAGGAGTTGCACCGCAGTACCGCCATGCTTGAGCTCGGCATCGAGAGTGAAGACGTAATGCTCTTAAGCGGTCCGATCGGCTGTGGAAAATCACTCTTCATCCGCCACGGCCTTTCAGGCCTCGACACCAATCGCTACCAGCCGATCTATCTGCGGGGCAACATCTGCAGCGAGGGTGAGCTGGTGAAGGCGCTGCTTCGGGGAATGAAGATCGAACCTCCTCACTCGCTCGGCAAGGCGAAACCGGCCTTCTTTCAGGCGGTCGAGGAGAGCCCGCGCAAACCGGTGGTCGTCCTCGACGACGCGCAGGATGTAGCCGAAGAGGCATTGTTGGCACTCAAGGCGCTGACGAACTTCGATTCAGACTCCCGGAACCGCATCACCTTCATCCTCACCGGTCAGCCGGAGCTGCGCACCCTTCTCAGTTACTCCCATTTTGACTCTCTACGGGCGCGTATTCGCCTCTCTCACCACATCTCGCCGATGAGCCTCGAGGAGACCGCCTCCTACATCGACCACGGTCTTGAGGTTGCCCATCGAAAAGAGAAGCTTTTCTCGGATGCGGCGAAGATGGAGATCTTCAAGCGCACAAACGGCATCGCCAGACAGGTAAACCGGATCTGCTACAATGCCATCGTTGCCGGAACAATCGAGCAAAAAAACCTTATCGATTCGACCGACCTTCCTGCCGACGAG
>PXBQ01000106.1 GCA_003566875.1 Spirochaetaceae bacterium
CGGCGGATCGCACATCACCGATGTTAATATCGCCCCGTTTCTGAACATGCTTGCGCCGATTTTTCTCGCAAAAAAGGGCTTCGAGTACGAGTTGCTCGAGCTGCGGTTCATGCTCGAGGTAAAAGCCGCAGAACTCGCGGCGGGGTCGGAGCAGACCGAAATGCTCGCGACGATCGAGGATTCCGTTCGGACGATGCGTGCGGCGGTCGAGGAAGGCGACGCGGAGAAAGGAGTGCAGGCCGACATCGCGTTTCATCGCGCGATTTTCGCGATGTCGGGGAACTGGGTGCTCTCGAAGGCCGCCGAGTTCATCGTCTCGATCCTCGAAGTCACGGTCGCGTACGGTCGTCGACTGATCCTCAGCGACCCCACCAACTCCGAGGAACTCACCAAACAGCACGAGAAAATTCTCGACGCAATCCGCGACCGCGCCCCGGCCGAAGCACGGCTCCGGATGGAACAGCACCTGACGTTTGTGCTCGACGCGTACCGGAGGTACGACGGGGCCACGGGAGTGAACGCGTGACGAAAAGATATCGAACTCGGTAACTCACAACAGGTCGTCGAGAGCGGCCGACAACTCGTCGGTTCCGTCGTCCGGCTCCTTTTTCGCGGTCTCGATTTCCCTCAACCGTGTGTTGGCTGCCGCAAGGCAGTAGCCGTAAAGCTTGCGAAACTCCACATTGTCGAGGAATCGTTCATACGTGGCCCTGTATTCATCGAGTGTCATCGGGGATCTCGAGCCGGCCACGTCGGAGACTCCGGAAGAAACCGACTGCGAACCTTTACGCGTGACCCCAGATACGGTGCCGACGTATGAGACGCCGTCGCTCGTGACGTTCGATGCAAGGTTGATCGAGAGGTCGATCGTCACACCTTCGGTGAGGTACAATAACCGACCGTTAAAGAACTCGTCGAACACGACGATCAACGTGTCGGGTGTGGCTTCCATCGCGCGACCGAGTGGAACGGGACCGACAACCTGAAGGGACGTATTCGTCGCAGTCACGTTCTCAAGTTTTGTCTTCATTTTGAAGAGGATCTCGGCGTTTTTCGGCTCGAACTCTCGCACCTTTCCACGGTACACCTCGATCTTCATCGCGAGCAGTTCTTTATCGACCGCTTCAGTCGACGTTTTGCCCCGCCGAGCATCGGAGGTGTTCTGATCAAACACCGTGTCTTGCAGATACTTCTCAAACCCCCGGAGACTCGCGAGTGCATCTCGCGTGAACGCGGGCCGAGAACCGATTGTACTCGCGAGCAAGGTTCGGTCGATCTCGGACTCAGAAGTACGGTGTTTCTGATACTCGATTGGAACCGGAGCGACCTTTGTCGCGTTCTTCAGGATACCGTCGACGGTGCGCCGGACATCGCGCAGAAAAATCCCCTCGCGTCGCTCAAAATCGGTGATGTTGAACTCGTTGATCTCTTTCGAAGACAACTCGGTGAAGTGCAGTCCGATATCACGTGCCAGTCGGACGACATCGGACTGGACGGACATTTTGTCCGCCGCAGCGATACTGTCGATCTGCACAATCGAAAGAAAAAAAAACTTCATCTCGAGAAGACGGTCGTGAAGCCGCATGTACTCGCTCAGAATGTTTTCGGAAAAGATTCGTCGTTCTTTCACGCGCTACTCCGGTCGTCCGAATCGGCGTTCCTTGCCATTTTGGAAAGGCGCACACGTCGCGCCGAGTATACACCTTCCGGCAAAAATCGCAACTACGAGGCCGGCAGCAAAACACGTGTCACCAATCGAGCAACCGACGCTGACCGTCGAGCGCGCGGATCTCGGTGACGTCCTGGCTCACCTCGATCACGCCGCGATACTCACCCGCGTCGTCGAACAGCGGAAAGTACCGGATGTGGATGAAACGATCGTTCATCGTAATCCAGAACTCCGCGACGTCTTTTTCCTTGTTCCGGAAACTATCGACGATCCGGTTCACGACGTCGACGCTTTTATGCGGATGGCAGTTCTGCACGTCGCGCCCGATGATCGCAGGACTCCTCGGAAAGACCCGGTGCGCGCTCGCCGAGTAGTACAACACCTTGTCGTTCTCGTCGACGTACGTCACGTCGACCGGCAGATTCTTCAACATCAGGTTGATCCGTTCCGGTGTCAATGCACCGGTATCGAGCGGAACGGCTGCACCGCCGGGCGCGTCGGCGGCGGTGGAATCGGCGGCCGGCGATACCGGTAGCTCGGGGGCAACCGGTGCTGTCGTCGGCGCTGTCGTGCGCGCACCAGCCGGCCGGGCGGATTGCGACGCGACGAGGTTTGCGTCCCAGACGTCACCGGGGGTGACCCACGCGTACCCGATCTCGGACTCACCGCGCCGGATCGTGACCCAGACGTCGTCGGAAAGCTTCTTGAGCGCGTTTGGGAACAGAATCTTCTCTTCCATGAAGATCATGCGTTTGACCTTTGCAGCAAGCTCCTTGACCTCGGTGTAGATATCGTTCCATTTTCGCGCGGCGAAATTATCGGAGACACGCTTGATGACGGTCCGAATTTCGTCGTGTTTTCCCCACATCACCTGCGACGGTCCGGTGAAGCCGAAGCGCTCGAGATACGGGAAGAGTTGATTCTCTTTTCGCGCGTAATGTTTTTCGATCTCGCGAAACGTCGTCCAATCGTCGGCGAACGCGGAAATAGCGGTCTCGTTCGGGCTCCCTTTCGCGAGAGCTTTCGCTCGCTTCTTGAGAGATTTAAGAACGCGTTTGGCGACCTTGTTCTCTTCACGGTACGTCCGCACCGGGTGCCCGGAAATGTTACCGGCCTTCCCGCGCTCGGTGGTCATCGCCGACTTGAACACATCGACGTGAACGTCGCAGAGCCGCTGCACCTCCTGAACCGGAAGCCCCTCGCGGATCAACGCCTGCTCCATCGCGACGATCTCGTCCGGCGCGACGTTCTTTATGAGTTTGCCGAACTCTTTGCGCACGTTCTCGACGGATTCACCGTCGTGAAGGCGCTTGATGATCTTTTTCAGCGTTTCCTGCTTCTGCGGATCGCTCTGGAGAAATTCGCTCATGGGGTAACCTCCTCACTCCGGTCCAACAACGGCATCGAGAGCCTATCTCCAATGTACGAGTTACCATCGAGCGCGGCAAGGACGGGAAATGGTCAACCGGCTGTTCGGCCCGCGGCCGGATCGGTGAAAAAACTGGTGCCGAAATTGTAAAAAAAAGCTCCCGACGGTGAAGCACCGGTAAAAAAACGGGCGTTCTCATAGGGTATCAGGAGGTACCCTATGAGACTCCCGTCCGGTCCCCGAAGGCC
>PXBQ01000342.1 GCA_003566875.1 Spirochaetaceae bacterium
CTTTCGTCGACAGCCGCACGCCGGCCGCTTTGACGCTCTTCACCAGGTACTCATCGACCACGAAACGCTCTTCGAGCACTCGCAAGAGCGGTTTCGGCTTGTACTTCACGACGACGTCGACGTTTTCCCGCGTCGTGACCTTCAAGACGGAGCATTTGTCGGGCACGATCGTGTACGCCTTACCGAGGATATACTGCTCGATCCGGCACCGTTTCAGGTACGGCAGCTTTTTCTCGTTCAGATACAAGACTGAGAAAACTTTCTGCGACAGCGAGTCCTTGTCCGCGTGACCACACGACAGCATTCCGGTATCGACAAACAGCTTTTCGGGGGCGTTGATCACCGAGTACACGCCGGACTTGCGCATGACGAGAATGCGATCGTACGGAGAGACCGCAAACAACGCCTGACCGCTCGTCACACCGTACCCGAGATACCCGGTATTGCCGTCGTATCGCAAAGTGAGATTGCGCTCGGCGACTTCCTTGACGTCGACGCGGTCAAAAGAGATGATCTGCGTCCGCCGCGAGTACGAGCTCGCGTTCGACGCGATGATCCCCTCGAGAAAATCGACCGCGTACGTCTCGATGTTCGCGAGATACTCGCGAATCTGTTTGAGTCGCGCGCGAATCTCCTCCATCTCTTTTTTTGCTTTATTTATGTCGTAGAGCGATATGCGTCTGATTGGGATTTTCAGCAGCCGCTCGACGTCCTCGTCCGTGACTTTTCGGCGGATCTGATCGGCAAACGGTACAAACCCGTCGATCACCGCGGTCGTGACCGCGTCCTGCGTCTCCTGCTGCTCGATGTCCTTGTAGATCCGCTCCTCGACGAAGATCCTCTCGAGCGTGCGCGCGTGAAGCCGATCGTTGAGCGCTCCCCTCTCGAACTCCAACTCGGCGGTGAGAATCTGAACGAGCCGAACCGCGTGATGAGCGATGACTTCCGAGACCGTCAGTGCGACCGGCGTTCGATCCTTGATGACGAGCAGATTCACCGCTACCGACTGTTCGCAGTCGGTGTACGCGTACAACGCGTCGACGACGTCGTTCGAGTACGTGCCGCGCGCGAGTTTGATCTCGATCTCGACTTCGTCGGTCGTGAAGTCATTGATGCCCGCGATTTTGATGCGATTCTTGCGCGCCGCGTTCTCGATCGACGTGATCAGCGACTCGGTCGTCGATCCAAACGGGAGTTCGCGGATTACGATTCGTTTTGGGTCGGAGGTATCGAGCTTCGCGCGGACAAGAACCTTCCCGAGCCCGTCCTGATAATCGGAGACGTCGACGTAACCGCCGGTCTGGAAATCCGGGAACAACTGAAACGGCTCGCCCTTGATCGCCGATGCGACGGCCGAGAGCACCTCGACGAAGTTGTGCGGAAGGATTTTTGTCGACATCCCGACCGCGATGCCCTCGGCTCCGTGAACAAGGACGACCGGGATCTTCGCGGGGAACACGACCGGTTCTCTGTTCCGGCCGTCGTACGAGTCCTCGTACTCGGTGAGTTGCGGATTGTACAGCAGATCCTTGGCGAGTTGCGTGATGCGGCACTCGATGTACCGCGCCGCCGACGCTTCGTCGCCGGTGTGGATGTTCCCGAAGTTACCTTGCTTGTCGATGAAGAGGTCTTTGTTCGCGATGACGACGAGCGCCGAGTATATCGACGCGTCGCCGTGCGGATGGTACTTCATGCAGTGCCCGACGACATTGGCGACCTTGTGGAACTTTCCGTCGTCGAGTTCGAACAGCGAGTGCAGGATTCGCCGCTGGACCGGCTTCAATCCATCGTCGAGATGAGGGATCGCACGGTCTTTGATCACGTACGACGCGTACTCGAGAAAATTCTGGTTGAAAAGAGTGTTCACATACGCCATCAGATCAGATTCTCCATTATGAACGTCCGTCGTTCGGGCGTGTTCTTGCCCATGTAGAATCCAAGCGTCTCTTGAATCGCCTTGATCGACTTGACGTTCACCGGCACCAAACGAATATCCTCGCCGATGAACTGCCCGAACTCCTTCGGGGATATTTCACCGAGCCCCTTGAACCGTGTAACCTCCGCGCCGGCGGTTATCCGAACCGCCTCGTCGCGCTCTTTCACGTTGTAGCAGTAGTGCGTCGCCTTTTTGTTTCGGACCCGAAATAACGGTGTCTCGAGAATGTAGACGCGCCCGGCGACGACGAGTTCTTCGAAGAAGTTCAGGAAGAACGTGAGAAGCAGATTCCGGATGTGAAACCCGTCGTAGTCGGCGTCGGTCGCGATCACGATCCTCTCGTACCGCAGCCCCTCGACGTCGTTCTCGATGCCGAGAGCCATCATCATGTTGAACAGCTCTTCGTTCTTGTATATCTCCGCGCGTTTGCGCGCGTACATGTTCTGCGGCTTCCCGCGCAGCGAGAAAATCGCCTGCAGATAGACGTCGCGCGACGACACCATCGACCCTGAGGCGGACTGACCCTCGGTGATGAAAATCGTCGAGTTCTCGCCCTTCTTTCCGTCCTCACAGTGGTACTTGCAGTCCTTGAGATTGGGTATCTTGAGCGCGATCTTCTTCGCGGCTTCCTTTGCTTCCTTGCGAACCGCGTTGAGCTCTTTCCTGAGGCTCTCGTTATGCAGGATTTTCTGCTCGATCTTCTTGGCCGACGTCGCGTTCTTGTGCAGGAAGTCGACGACGCCGGACTTCACTTCGGTAACGATCCACGCGCGGATCTCGGTATTGCCGAGTTTGTTCTTGGTCTGGCTCTCGAACACGGGGTTCTTGAGCTTCACCGCGACCGCCCCGGCGATTCCCTCCCTGACGTCGAGCCCGGAGTAGTTCTTGCGGAAAAACTCGTTCACGCCTTTGAGAAATCCTTCCCGAAATGCGCTCAGATGTGTCCCACCGTCGCTCGTGTACTGCCCGTTCACGAACGAAAAGTACGTCTCTCCGTAGTTCTGCGTGTGCGAAAACGAAAACTCGATCTTCTCGCCACGATAATGCCCGATTCCGTACATCGTGTCGTCGCCGACCTCGGCGTACAGGAGATCTTGCAGACCGTTCGAGCTTCTGTACTTCACGCCGTCGAGCGTGAGGACAAGTCCGGTGTTCAGGTACGCGTAGTTCCAGAGGCGCGCGTCGATGAACTCACGGTTAAACGTGTACTCGCCGAAAATCTCGGGATCCGGGATAAACTCGATGAACGTTCCGTTTTTCTCGGTTGTTTTCCCTTCTCTTTTGTGGAGAAGATTTCCCTGAGAGAACACGGCCTCGAAGCTCTTCTTGTCACGATACGCGACGAC
>PXBQ01000119.1 GCA_003566875.1 Spirochaetaceae bacterium
GCCTTCTGCGCGTGCTCGTCGATGAACGTCTCCTCTTCGTCGAACCGGAAATCGCGTCGAGCGAACCATGAAGACCAAACAAGTCGCAGAAGCGATCTCCCGATGAGGACTCTCCCATCCCAATGGCGGTATCGCACCTGTTCATGAAAGAGGGAAAGCACCCCGTCAAGATCGTACTCAGCCCAGGCCGCATACCAGTGGGCGAGACGTTCTTCGATCTCTTTGCGTTTCAGTATGACGTCGGTTGCAGTTTTCATTCACGGCCGAGATCCCACGGCTCCGCTCACAGCTCCTCTACCCGCATCTCGATCGTCGATGCGGGGATCGAGTGCTCGAGCTTACCCTTGAGAATCGCCGCGGACTCGGTCGACGTGCCCGAGAGGAGAACTCCGATCTCGCCGTCGTTGAGCCATCCGACGTGGTCGGTGTCGCGGACGTGAGATGTCAGCGTCTCGACGACGTTGCGGACGACGCGCTTCTTGCCGGCGGAGCCGTTCAAGTGGCAGACGAGCATCGCGTTCGGCTCTCCGTTCCGGCGCGATTTCAGCCGTTCGTACTCGATCAGGTGAGAAAGCTCGACCGTCGAGTACACGCCGTCGGCGGTCCGGCGGCCGACGAGACTCCGTGTTGCGAGCACCGGCGTCCATGTTCTCTCCGCGCCGCCGGTCCCGCTCAGTTTTTCCTGTTTTGAGTCGTAGTCATAGGTGCTCACGTTTTTTACCTCCCCGTTCATATGGTCTTCGCGCTTATTCTTCATCGTCTATCTCTTCTTCGACGTGCTGCTGGAATTTAAGCGTCGCATCGAAACGGACCCCCA
Source organism: Spirochaetaceae bacterium (assembly GCA_003566875.1). Lineage (GTDB taxonomy): Bacteria > Spirochaetota > Spirochaetia > DSM-27196 > PXBQ01 > PXBQ01. The sequence goes on from PXBQ01000119.1 coordinate 818, forward strand.
CCCCGTCCGGGTTGCGACGGACGACTTTCCCGTTTACGCGTATCTTCACCTGGTTTGTCGCGTTCACGAGCTCAGGCAGACTCTTGATCACGGTCTGCATCTCGATCGTGATCCGCGTCCCGATCCCGGGCGGATGGTCGATACGGAGAAACGCGCCGTTCGCCGAGATATCGCGCGTCTGCGCGGACAAAAACGCGTCGGTCGCCGGCCCCCTGCCCCGCGGTATCACGACCGCCGGCATCTCCAGCTGGAACCGCGACAGACGTCGACGCTCGCTTTCGATACTGCCCGTATGCGATGATGTAGACAAACTCATTCGGACCTCCGTCCCGGTCAGGTGTATAGCGTTGATTACTCGTACCGGTACAGCACAACACTCAGTTCAGGGCGCACGGAGACGTTGAGCTCATCGTCGAGCAGGACACGCGTCACAAAGGAAAAAGCCGGGCCGAGCGGAGACCGGACCGTGAGGCCGACGCTCGGTCCGTACAACACGGTCATGCGCCGGCGCGCAAACTCGAACAGCGTGGGCTCTTCGTCGGCCGGATCGTCGGTGTCCGGAACCAGCGTCGTCGCGTACGCCGAGTGTTGAACCCGGTACACCGCGTCGAGACCGATACGGAACGCGACGGTACGGTCGGAGCGGAACTCGCGAGAGAGACCGAAGCCGAGCGTGTACACCGTTCGTGTACCTTCCGACACAGCCCCGGGTTCAGCCCTCTCGTCGAAAAGATCGCGAAGCTCGGCCGCGACGATAACCGGATCGACCAGGACCAGACCGTACGTCAGCTTGAGCTGCATCGAGAACGGAACGCCCTGCTGTTGCCGTATCGGCATGATCGTGTACAGAAACCCGAGCGAGATGTTTGTCCCGTCGTCGGACGCGACACTCTCGCCCTGGCGCGACACGTACGCGCCGATGTCCATCGTCCCGCCGATCGAGAGGCCGAGCGTATTGCCGATCTCGAGCATCGACGGGTGAAGGAGTTCGCCGAACACGCCGACTCCGATCCCGTTCGCTCCCTGCTCGAGCTCGAGGCTCTGCGCGGATACCGCGGCCGCGGCGCAGAAAAACACCGCACAGAGAACGTACGCGCGGCGCGCCCGTGTGATCCGCCGGACTCCGGCCGAAGCGCGGCTCATCGGTGGTCCGCCGACGGTGAGTCGGTCGGCGACGGCGTATCGGCCGGTTCGCTCGACGCGGCGTGAACCCGCTTGAGCCGCCGCATCACCGCTTCTCCGATGAGCGTGAACACGGTCGGAATCGTACGCAGGATGATCCAGAGATCGAGTCCGAGCGACATCGTTCTTTGATACTTGATGTCGAGCCGGATCATCTCGGCGAAAGAGAGTTTGTTCTTCCCGCTCACTTGCCATAGCCCCGTGAGCCCCGGCAGGATGTCGAACCGGTGACGGTGCCACCGGTGATACTCGGCGGCCTCGTACGGAATACACGGCCGCGGTCCGACCAAACTCATGTCGCCTCTGAGGATGTTGTACAGCTGCGGCAGCTCGTCGATGCACGAGACGCGCAGCACTTTGCCGCCGAAGAAGATCCGCGGGTCGCCGTCGTCGAGTTTTTCCATCTTTCCGTTACCGTGGATGAAGCCGGCGGCGTGCTGCGCGTGCAGATTCTGATCGTTGTTTGGGTGCATCGAGCGGAACTTGATGAAGCGGAACGTGCGGCCGCCGCGCCCGATGCGGTCTTGCGTGAAGAATACCGGCCCCGGCGAGACGATCTTGATGAACACCGCGACAAACAGAAAGAGCGGCGCAAGTGCGATCAGGCCACAGAGCGATCCGAACACGTCGAGAGCGCGCTTCCAGCGCGGAACCGGCGGTAGAACCGCGTTTGAGAGCCCGTCGCTGAACTCGATTCCGTCGGGGCAGCCGGCGGTCGCGGCGCGGGGGTCTCCGGCCGCCTCATCGCTCACGGTGTGACTCGACAAACCCACGCGTCCGCAGAGCGCAGGACGGTCGCGGACGAGCGCGTCGAGGAACGTCTGTGCTCCGGACACGTCTGTCCCCGGGAACAGCACGCCGATTCGTGCGGCGCCGAACCATCCGAGTGAGTCGGTCGATCTGATTCTTTTTTTGATTGTCTCGATCAGCGTTTCGAGGTCCACTCCGCCGGAGGGCTCGGAGCCCGCGACGTCGACGGTTACAAGCGTAACCGGAGAGTCCGATCGGTCCGAGCGGGTGCGCTCGTACCGGATCAGGGTCTCAAAGAAATCTTCGGAGTAGATCCCGAAAGGTCCGATCTTGGAACCAAGCGAAAACACTTGCTTCCATCGCTGGTGGGACCGCGACCGACGCGATTGCAGCGGCTGCGGCTGGGTATTTTTTTTTGTTTTGTCGTTTTTTTCTCTGTGGTTTTTTACTTTGAGATTCATTGGAAATTCCTTTTTTAAATGACCGTGCGCGACGGCGGTCCCTGCGCGGAAGATCCACGTA
>PXBQ01000275.1 GCA_003566875.1 Spirochaetaceae bacterium
GATTGTGAGTCTCACGGCGCGCGACGTCGAAAAAAAAAAGAACTAGAATCGGTCCTCGCGACGCGTGAACGGATCACGCTCGATCCCGAACGCGCGGTCGCGACGATAATATCGGATCTCGATTCACAGGGGCACGGGCTCGACGTCCCGATCGGTGTTTTTCGTGTGTTCAAGTCGCGGTTACGCCTCGGAAAAGCCGCGATGCTTATTCCGAACCACTCGGGCTCCGACCTCGCGCCGTGGGCCGTAGACGGATTCGACACGACAACTCGATACCGCATGAGACTCCCGCACGAAGTCGTCGCCGAGTTGCTTCCAATAGATACCACGAGCACCGCCATCACGATCCGCACATCCGTGGCCGGCATCTTCAAGCCGTTCTTCTCGCTCCGTGACTGGAGCCTGTGTAATTCGGTGTTGTTTTTCCCGTACCGTCACGCAGGCGAGTTAGTCGCGGTACTCGTGGTCGGAGCGACACCGTACTTCGACGGACACGAAGACGTGCTTCGGGTCATCCTCGCCTCTACCGAACGCGCGGTCACGAAACTGCTCTTTGATAACCGGACGCGCCGTTTGAACGGTGTCTCGCCGCCGATCGTGTTCTTCGGCAAGGACGCCGGTCCGGCGCTCGAACGCGAGGCGGAGCGACACGGCGAGACCGGGATAGTTTGCATCGAGTTTGAGTTTTCGCGAGTCGTCGACCGGATCCGCGGCGAACACAACGATCTAGTTGAGCATCGGGTCATCCAGGATATCGTGCGAGTTATCGCGACGATGCTCGGCGACAACGGCGTCGTGACGGTACCCGCGCACAGCCGCGTCGTCGTCGCTTTTCGCGAGTCGTCGCTCGACGCCGAGCTCTTTGCGCACCACGTCCGCCACACGGTGCCGGATCTCTTCGCGACGGTTCTCCCGAACACCGAACTGCCGTTTGTGATCCACACGTTTGAGCCGGGCTCGGATGAATTTCGACTTTTTGTTTCACAACCGACATGACTCCCGCGGCCGAGTTCTTCGCCGCGCGCACGGGTGAGCCAAGCGCTCGAATCGGCGATTCGCACATTCACTCCCGGTTCGATCCGAGCCGGGAGGCCGACCGTTTTCTCGAATCCCAGATCACTACGACTCCGGGCACGCTTCTGGTTCTTGGACCCGGTCTCGGATACCTGCTGCGCGCGGCGCGGGCGGCGTACCCGGCGTGCAGACTCGTCGCGATCGCGTACACGAGAGCGTACAGCGGGCGCACCGTCGCAACCGCAGACGACTCGTGGTACCCCGACGGTCCGCAATCGCTCCGCAACTTTCTTCGATCCGTTCTCTCGGAAGACCAGATCGATGGTCTCGCGATGATCGAGTGGGGCCCGAGCGCATCGATGTTCCCCACCGTCTCGCGTACCGCCAACGATTGCGTAGCCGCGGTCGTGCGCGAATTGTCGGGCAGTCTCGCGACCACGGGATACTTCGGCCGTCGATGGTTCACGAACGCCGTCGCGAACGCCGTGTCGATTCGTGAGGTTCACGATCACTTATCGATGAGCGGCACTGTCGTAATCGCGGCGTCGGGGCCGACACTCGAGAGAGCGACACCCGTCCTGATCGCCTCTCGCGACTCGATCGGACTGATCGCTCTGCCGTCCGCGGTGCGTCCGCTGCTCGAACGCGGCATCGTACCCGATGCCGTCGTAGCAACCGACCCGGGAGTGTACGCGGCGGTTCCCCTCGCGCCGCTCAGCCGAATCTCGGGCGTCCCCGTGATCATGCCGCTGACGGGCATTCGCGGAGTGTGGAGGACCGGTTCGCCGGCTATTTTGTTTTCCCAGATGAGTTTCTTGGAGAGTGCTTTTCACGGCGCGATCGAACCCGCGGTTGTGGTACCGTCGCACGGAACCGTCGCGGGATCCGCGTATCACGTCGCCGTCGCGGCGGGAGCCGACCGTGTAGTTTTTGCAGGACTCGACATGGCAGCGCACGATGTGAAGATGCACGCGGGGCCGGAAAGTTTCGAAGCTCTACTGTCGATGAGTGAGAACCGGTTGCAGACGGCCGAAGGGATCAGGCTCGAACGTGTACTAAGCTCCGTGCGCGGGCCGAACCGCTCTCGGGTCACGCCGTCGATGGACGTCTATGCCGCCTGGTTTCGCGAGACGCGACTAAGAGCAGCCAGGCTGTTTCCCAGCCCTATCGACCTCGGGATTCCCGACTGCACACCGGACGATCTCACCACCGGACCTCGCGGCAGTATCCAGATCTCAGCACGCCGAAGGCTCGCGCCGACACGCCGGCGCGTGATGGAGATTCTACGCACGTGGAGAGCCGAACTCATCGAAGCGAGAGATACAGATCCGCTGCCTCCAGTCGCGCGCGAACTCGTGCGCATCATCGAGATGCCGCTTTGGCTCACCGCCAGGCGATCGGTCCGCGCCGGTGACACCGACGCCGGCCGCACCGCGGTTATCCACGCGTGCGACGCCGCGGCACGATTTGTCGCGGACTGCATCGACCGCTTGGAGTCACAATGAACGAGGTGCTCGCGGCAAACATGGCCGCTCTCGCTACCCGATCACGCTCGCTCGCCGCGGCTGTGCAAAATGCACCGAGCCATCCGGATCTCGCGTTTCTGACAAGCCGGTCGGGCGAATCGGTGCCCATGATCGAGATCGACGGACGCAAAGTGACGTTCCACTCACGGTACGCCCCAATCGTCGAGGCGCAAAGGCGGTTCGAACAGACCGGTCCCGCCGGGTTCGTCGTGTTTCTCGGGCTCGGCGCGGGTTATCACATTAACCCGTTCCTCGAGTCCGCCGAGTTCGAAGCGGGAGTAATCATCGAGTACGATGAACGCATCGTTCGCGCGTTGCTCGGGGCGTTTTCGCTCGTGCCGATTCTCGCCGACGCGCGCCTCGAGCTTCTGATCGATCCGACCCCGGATGAGGTTAACAGTGCCGTATGCCGCGCGTTCTTGCCGGTCGTTACCGAGCGGTTTTCGGTCGTGCCCCTCGACGGCCGTGTCCGGCTCGCGCGCGAGGCGTTCGCGCGCGCCTCGGCAGCGGCACGGGCCGCAGCCGAAGCGCAGATCGCCGACTTCACCGTGCAACGCAGACTCGGTCTGCGCTGGACGTCAAACTCGCTCGCAAACATCGCGAACGCGATTGAGACTCGCGCGTTTTCGGCGTTTGCGGACCACGACCGCTTCCAGTCGAACCCGCGTCGGGACTCCCGAACGCGGCTCGGGCGCGTCGCGATCGTCGGTGCGGGCCCCACGCTCGAGGA
>PXBQ01000226.1 GCA_003566875.1 Spirochaetaceae bacterium
CTCCCGGTAGCGCGGCGCGCCGAGACATCGCCGCCCGTCCATCACAGGCGGATCGTATACTGTAGTTGAACCTGGACACGCGTCTCGACCTTAGGCGTCTCGATCTGGTTGAGCCGATGATGCGACGCGAACTCGCGGAGACGCGTCTGGTCGACGTACGCCTCGACGTTTTCCCGGCGAACCCACACCCAGCCTTCGGGAGTACCGGCACGGCGATCCCCGAATTCGGCGAGATACCATCCGCGCGCCAAGTCGTGTGAGAAAGGTTCGACCTTCGCATGCGCGTCGGGTTGCGTGAACTGCTCGACGCGACGGTACCCGCGGAACGGCTCGTCGGCCGTGCGCAGTACGTACGTGAATTTCGCGTCCTCGATCACGACCGCCGAGAACACCGGCTCGATCGGTTCGCCCTTGAATCTCAACTCGCCATGGCGAATCGTTTCGTCGCGTTCCGACACCCGAACGACGTACTCCCAATCGGGGGGCGCCTCCCGTTCGCGGAGCGTCGCGCATCCGAACAAAACCGAGACGGCGATGAGACTCAAGAGTGCGATGGTTGTTTTCTTCGCTCTGTTTCCCATACGCAAAATATACTCACATCGCCGCTAGAACTGACGCGAAGCTTGGTGAAACAGGCTGGAAAGGCAAGAAATCCGTGATTTGAGCCGAATTCACCAGGCTTCGTCGCAGGTTTCGGCGCTTCATCAGCCTCGGTGCGCGTTGGTTGTATATTTCGGCAAATTTCTGCATATTTATGCGCGGAACCATGGATGCGGTTTTTGTTGGTGTCTGCCTATCGTGTTACAACGCGGAGACCTCGATCAAAGACGCAGTCCGTGATCTAAAAAACTACAGGAGGTTTTCGGTATGAGTACCCGAAATTCCAAAAGGCGGCGTTTATTTGTTTTGGCGCTCGTCGCCGTGCTGATCGTAACCGGCGGGGTCGCGACGTCGTTCGCGCGGGGCCGCGGAGAGGCCGGGCCGACCCGGCTGAACATGGGTGGTGGCTGGGTGACCGGAGTGTACTTCCCGCTCGCCGGTGCGATGTCGCGCATCGTGCACACCGAGATGGAAGGCATGAGCCTCACCGTCGAGTCGTCGGGAGCGTCGGTCGTAAACAGTAACCTGATCCGCAGCGGCGATCTCGACTTGGCGATCGTTCAGAACGACGTCGCGTCGTACGCGTACTCGGGCAGAAATGCGTTTGAGGGCAACAGGGCCGCGAACATGCGCGGTTTGTTCTCGCTGTACCCGGAACCCGTCCAACTCGTCGCGCGCGCCGACGCGGGCATCTCGTCGCCGTCGGACCTCAGGGGAAAACGCGTCGCGGTCGGCCCGCTCGGAAGTGGAGCCGAGGTCAATGCACTGCAGGTGCTCGAAGCGGCGGGCTTGAGCGAGAGCGACCTAGCCGCGGCCGAAAGGCTTGACGCCGGAGAAGCGGCGGATTATCTGCGCGACGGCCGGATCGACGCGGCGTTCTTCACGGTCGCGATCGGCGCCGCTGTCATCTCGGACCTCGCGGTCTCGCAGAGCATCCGGATCGTACCGATAACCGGCTCGTACGCGGACCGGCTCAAAGAGATGGAAGACTTCTACGCGTCGGTAACGATTCCGGCGAACACGTACACGAACGTTCCTGCTGCGCAAACCGTAGCGGTCGTCTCGATCGTCGTCGGGCGCGAGAACCTGCCCGAGAGTCTGGTGTACGACTTCATCACCGCGGTTTTCGATAACATAAACGTGATCCACTCGGCGCACGCGTCGGGCCGCATGGTGACGCTCGATACCGCGCTCGACGGAATGCCGATTCCGCTGCATCCCGGAGCGGAGCGGTTCTTCTCCGAAAAAGGGATGAGGTAACGATCCGCACGTTTCAATGATCCGCCGGCCGAAAGGGCCGGCGGGTCTGCATTTTCCAAGCATTCCAATCAAAGCGAGACGCCCGTGAGCATAGAATCAGTCGTGAACCATGGCGAAGAGATCGACCTCTCGAAACTCAGCGATGAAGGCCGAGTACGGACTCCTGGAGGGAAGCTTGGACTCCTTGTCTTTGTGCTCGGCATAGGATGGTCGCTCTTTCATTTTTACACGTTGGGATTCGGAATGCTCACGTCGGTGCTCCAGCGGTCAGCGCATCTGTCCCTCGGTCTCGCTCTGTGTTTCTTATACTTTCCGCAGAACCGGAAGAAGACCGAAAACTACGACTCGATTCCGTGGTACGATATCGTGATCGCGGCCGTCGCGTTCGTCAGCATATTCTACATCTTCTTCAACTACCGCGAGATCGTCACCCGGGTCGGAGCGCCGAACACGGCGGATCTCTGGATGGGTGGAGTCGCGATCATGCTGATCCTGATCGGCGCGTACTGCGCGTTCGGATTGGCGTTGCCGTTAGTCGCGCTCGTCTTTCTGATCTACCCTTTCATCGGGCAGTACCTGCCGCCGCTGATCGGCCACCGCGGATACCGGCTCACGCGCGTGATCAACGAGCTGTACATCACGAACGCGGGAATATTCGGGATTCCGATCGGCGTCTCGGCGACGTTCGTTTTCGCGTTCGTGCTGTTCGGATCGTTCTTTCAGGTCTCGGGGGCCGGATCGTACATCGTCCGGCTCGCGTTCTCGCTGCTCGGACGCTTTCGCGGCGGGCCCGCAAAAGCGTCTGTGCTCGCGAGCGGTTTTATGGGAAGCATCGTCGGGAGCTCGGTCGCGAATACGGTCGTAACCGGGTCGATCACGATCCCGACGATGATCGATACCGGCTTCGACCGCGAGGTCGCGGGCGGGGTCGAGACCGCAGCGTCGACGAACGGGCAGTTTCTGCCGCCGGTCATGGGTGCCGCGGCGTTCATCATGGCCGAGTTCACCGGCATTCCGTACTGGCAGATCGCAACCGCGGCTCTGCTCCCGGCGATCATCAGCTACGCGGGGCTGCTCGGAATGGTTCATCTGCAGGCGGCGAAGACCGGGATGAAAGCGATGCCGAAGGACCAGATCCCCCCGTTTGTCCGGACATTCTTCTCGGGTATCTTCTACTGGATCCCGATCGGTGTGTTGGTGTACTACCTCCTGATCCGGCGCATGACTCCTTTTGCCGCGGGTTACGTCGCGATCCTGACCGCGATCGGCATCATCATCGTGAAGCGAACGGTGACTTTTGTCACGGAGACCCGGCGCAACGGCGTACCACGCTCGCGCGCGGCGGTCGATCAGGCTCGCGGGTTGTGGAAGGATCTGCTCGGCGGGCTCGACAGCTCGGCGAAAAGCA
>PXBQ01000518.1 GCA_003566875.1 Spirochaetaceae bacterium
CCTGCCGACCGCGATGATCGACGAGCGGTTACGTATCGCGAAAAGCGGCGGCGCGGCGCTCTCGATCCTCGGCGCCGACCCAAACGGTCTTGCAGGAATCGACCCGGCCCGACGCGAGCCGGTGCTCCGCGCGGCCGCGGAGGCGCAGCGCGAGGTCCGCGAGCTCACGATGAGCGACTTCTACCCGTGGTGCGTCATCAGCATCCCGAACCCGGTCTGGGCGAAGGCCGTGTTCCCCGATCTTCCGGAAAAAGAGGCGCTCGACCGACTCGTCGACGCGGTCGCGCACGCGTGCCGGTTGGATACCGACGACCCGACCGCCGCGTGGAACACGCACTCGGCCGAGCTCATGAAGCTTGCCGCGTGGCTCACGCGCGAGGCGTTCGACCGTTTCCGGTACGAAGGCCCCGGCACCGACCTCGTCGTCGGGATGCCGGCGAATCAACACTGGATCGGCACCGAGGGGACCTCTTCGCAGGGCATCAAGTTCATCGCGAACATCCCGACCGATGAAGTATTCTGCGCGCCCGACCGGCGCCGGGTGGACGGCACGGTGCGCTCGACGCGGCCTTTGATCCAGAGCGGCACGAACCTCGGCATCGTTGAGTTCGACGTCCGCGAGGGGCGGATCGTCGAAGCGCGCGCGGAGCACGAGCAGGATATGTTGAATCAGGCGCTCGACCTCGACGAGAACGCGCGCTACTTCGGCGAGATCGCGCTCGTCGCCGAAGACGCACCGATCGCCGAGCTCGGAATCACGTTCTTCGACGGGCTGTACGATGAGAACGCCGGGTGTCACTTCGCGTTCGGCAACGCGTACGCGAACTGCGTCGAGGGCGGTGCGGCGCTGAGCGAAGAACAGCGTAGCGCGGCCGGGCTCAACACCAGCCGACAACACTCGGACGTTACGGTCGGCTCTTCACACCTGACGATCACCGCGTTCCGTGCGGACGGAAGCTCGTTTCCGCTGATGCGCGAGGGGCGGTGGACAAGCGAGCTGTCGCACGCGGTAGGCCGGGAGTAGAGCGGCGTAACGCTTCACTTCAGCGTCGAGACTGCCGGAATTTGGGTAGGCTACTTCCAAAAACGCAGCTATTATGGAAGCATGACTTCCCAAATGCACGCGCGATCGGGGATCCGCTGGGTTCCCGTGGACACCTTTCTTCGGTCACTGTCGGCGTGAAAAGTCGCCGGCGGCTCCTCAGGATCGAGCCTTCAGGAGATCGAGAACCGTGGCTCGGGTAAGCATCGCAATGTCTTCGGATCGTTCCAGGAAGGGAGTGACGTCGGCGAGTACACGGTCCCAATCCATCGCGGAAACACGTTCGGCGACGAGAGTTCTCCAGTCGGATACCTCGCCGGGGTGTACTGCCGTCCCGGTCTGCGCGAGCGACGCCTCAAGCAGCGGCAGATTCGGCTCCGGCCAGGAGCGATCGCTCACGTACCATACCAGATCGTACAGGTCGCGTCCCTTCACCCACGGTCGATTGATCAGCGCGTGAAGCTTGCCGGCGAGTAGACTCGCCTTGTCGTAATGGAGCAGATTCAAGAGCACATGACGGCGGACGATCGACGTTTCCGTGACCGCGTACGGAGGTGGATTCGTGTCCACCTCGATTTTCACGGAGATCCTCTGACCGCGGTGCGGCGAAAGCCCGAGTTCGTGCAGGAGTCCCGGAAAGACGACGAAAGCGGACTGAACCACGGCGTCCGGACGGTCGCGAACATCGATGTCGTACGTCTCAGCGGCAAACATTTTTCGGACCGGGCCGACGACGCGCCCGAACTCGGCGCGAAGCGTATCGTGCGACGGTTCGATTGTCGTTCGGGAGAAATCGAGATCCTCCGAGAATCGCGGCAGGCGATGCAGAAACCGCAGCGCCGTGCCGCCGAGGAACGCCCAGTGTTCAAACGCGCCGCCGCGCTGGAGTGCCTCCAGAACTCGCGCCTGGAGATACTCCCGCACGAGAAGCGTCGCTCGCGCGGCCGTGGTGCTTCTGGAAACCAGGTCCTGCAAGTACTCCTTCATACGCGTTTCGGCTCCGCGCCGATAAGCCGGGAAAAAAGACTAACCGTACGCTCGAGCCGTGGCGCGTCGAAGCGAACGGCCATCCGTCGCATTTCATCGAGATCAAACAGCTCGGTCTGTTGCAAACGAAGCTCGCTGAGGTAGGCCCGGTCCTCGCTGCCCGGGGTCAGGTATACGAGATCAAGCAAAGCCTTATCCGGCGTCGCGACGTAGGCGTGTTGAAGGCCACTCTCGATGCGAAGATAACCGAAGAACGCATTACGCTTGATGTGCCGATACCGGATTCGGCCGAACGGCGAGTCGATCACGAGCGGCCGCCCGGTAGTAACGCACGTAGTCTCGGCTACGTACTCGGGGATCACTCCGTGAAGACTCAGCGCGGAGTGAATGCTGACGTACGAGCCCTGTTTAATGGTCGACGCGATGACGTTACAGTCGATCCGAACGCGCCGGAACGGCTCGTTCAAGGTATACCAGCCCTTATGGATACGGAGTACCCGACCGCTCGTGACCCACCGGCTCAGTTGCACCCGCACTCGATCGATGTCCTGTCCCGCGGCGAGCATTCCAGGAGAGAAGCACTGCAGGTCCGCGGCGATCCGTACAAGCTCACGGAATTCCATTGCATTAATTTAACATGTTTGACAAGAAACCGCAACGAATTTCGCACGTCCGCAGAGGTTCGCGCCGGCTATGCAGCCAACGTTGTTGAACCGCTCCGCCGCCGGTGGTACAGTATCGGAAGACGATAACAATGAAGAACACGGCGACGGAACGTTTGACGACGGCTCGACACCTCACGAAAGAGCGCGAGAAAGAGCTCGACGCGCTATACGCGCTCGCGTCGCTTTTCGCTCGTCCGGTCACCGACATGAGCACGGTGTTGCGCGAGACGGCCCGGATTCTGCGAACCTCGATGCAGTTCGCCAAGAACACGGGAGTCGAGATCACCACCGAGGACGTGAGCATCCTGTCCGATCGGTCGGGTGATATCGCCGACTCGTACACAACACGGAGGACGTACAGCATCGAGAAACTCGTCGCGGTAACGGTGTCGTACCACGCGGCAGGCTCGACCGACGCACCGAGAAAGATCGAACCGCGCGAGAAGTTTCTTATCGACTCGACCGCGACGCTTCTCGCGGACGTGCTGCAGCGCCGCGAGATGGATCAAACGCTGCGTGAGTCGACGAAAATTCTCCAAAGCCAGGCTGCTGAACTCGAGAGTAAGAACACCG
>PXBQ01000328.1 GCA_003566875.1 Spirochaetaceae bacterium
ATAGAGATAAAGCTCTTTTGTGTTCCACGTTGTCGCGAAGTCGACGCCGAGACTGAACGACGAGTGCCCCCAGTTGAACTTCTCGATCGCCTCCCCGAGCGTGTACTGCGTGTCGAGCACCATCATATCCGCGTTCCCGTAGAACGATGCGTTTTCTTCGGTTTTGTCGAAATCATGATCCCGAAGTTCGGTGTCGCTCGCGTACACGAATACCTTGCCGTTCTCTTCGAAACGATATCCGAATGCGCGTCCCGGATGGTTCAATTCTAACCACGAAACACGAGCCGAACCGATTGTGAATACCCGCTCTGTGACGGTTTGATAAACCAGCGACTTGCTCATCTTTTCGTCCATCGTAATCGGGAAGTACGGGTGAACCATGTGACTTTTCAAGATCTTTTCAAGATCTCCGAGCGGACTATAAAACGTAACGGAACACCGAGGATCGTACGCGGGAGCGAAAAACGGAAGGCCCTGGACGTGATCGTAGTGAAAATGGGAAAAAAGCACGTGGAACGTCCTCGGTGCCTCGACGCGACGTTTCAAGTCGGCGGACAACGCTCCGATACCGCTACCGGCGTCGATTATGACCGTCGTTTTGTCGGCCAGCGTAATCTCGATGCACGACGTATTCCCTCCGACAGTTCCGAAAAGCCACGACGGAAGCCGATCAAGAAACGCCTCCCGCGAGTCAGGTGACGCCAGATCAGCGGGTTTGGCGCGCATAAGCACGCTCGAGATCTTCTTTCGGACGACTTCCGGCCGAGTCGGCGTCGGGATTGATCCACGCGCACCCCAAAATTTCACGATCATAACCGCAGCCCGTACCTTTCGTGCACTATCGCCCCCTACTCCGGTGAAGCGAATTTCTCGGTTGCGCGGAGTTCCAGCCGGCGTTCGATCTCGTCGGCCGAATATGTTCGACCTATGTTGATACCGGGACACTCCTTGGCAACATCGTCCCACGAATCACGGTTTTCGAGATTATGTCGCCAGAACGGGTACGCTCGGCACTGGAGCGGCCGAAACTCGTACACCGAACAGCCGCCGTTCTGCCAGAACACACAGTCAAAATTCCGCTTCTCTTTCAACGACACGCGCGTGAACCCACCGATATGCACGACGGTGCAGTACGTGTCGATCAACTCTTTTCTGCCCACTTGAAGACCGTCGCACAGTTTTTTTACGTCGGACTCGGTCAGAAAAACGTACCCCGAATCGAAACGACAACACAGAGAACACCGCGTACACGCGAAACGTAAACCATGTTTGTACACCGTATCGTGTTCCATCACGCGGTCTCCGCCAAATTCTCTCCTTGCTCTCCGAAGTCGGAGCGTTTTACGAGTCTTTTTACAATATACCACATTATAACGGATTTCATTACACGAGGAAAACCACAGAGAAGATAGTGAAGCCGGTTGCCGTCGTTGATCTGCCGACGACCGCCGATTACGCGCCTTGAGTCGGTTCCCAACAAGGTCGCGCAGGCCGTCTCTCGGCCTCTGTCCCGAAAATGGGGAGTGAAGGATTCGAACCTTCGAAGGCGTTGCCAACAGATTTACAGTCTGCCCCCTTTGGCCACTCGGGAAACTCCCCTTGCCGTTCATATCGTTTTCCGAGCCATCTGCCGGATTCGAACCGGCGACCCCGAGATTACAAATCACGTGCTCTGACCAGCTGAGCTAAGATGGCGCGTACCGATACGTTCGGTTTGCAGGTAGATAATCTATAAGGTTCAGCTACCGGGTGTCAAGACCACCAACGCAGGTTTTTGTCGGCCGATTCAACGCCGTAACGTTATGCGTGCGCGTTCGCGATCACCACGGGGGAAGATCAGGCAAGGAACCGTCGGGAAAAGTGAGGACATCGACCCCGTCCGAGAGCACAGCAACGGTGTGTTCGAACTGCGCGGTTGCCGTGCCGTCGAGACACGTGTAAGACCATCCATCGTCCATCAGAGTCGCATCGGTCTTTTCGAGTGCAAGAATCGGCTCGATAGTGAAAACCATACCGGTCTCGATAGCAACCCCACCCGTCACACGACGAACGTGCGGAATCGACGGGGGTTCGTGTAGCCGTGAACCGATCCCGTGGCCGACAAATCCCGGAAGCACGACGCAACCGAACCGTCTCGCTTCGGCCTCGACCGCGCGCCCGATGTCTCCGGTACTACCGCCGACACAGACCGCACGTATGCCGGCGCATGTGGCCTTCCATGCCGCCGAGACTAACCGCCGACGATCGGCGCTCACGTTCCCGACGAAGTACGTCCACGCCCCATCGCCCATCCATCCATCGAGTTCACACGCGACATCCAACGTGAATACGTCGCCGTCCATAAGCGGCTGGGTGTTCGGAATCCCGTGGACCGCGACGTTGTTCACCGAAATACTCGTCGCGCACGGATAGAGATTCAGGTCAAGTGCGGTGCGAGCCGAAACGCGTCGCAACTCGTCATGGCAGAAACGGTCGATCGTGATGGGAGTTTCACCGGAACGCGCGAACGATGAAACCGAACGAAGAATCGAGGCAACGACTTCAGCCGCGCGGCGCAGTCGCAGGATCTCTACCGCGGTTCGCCTGATGGCTTTCACGAACTGATATCGGGCCTGAGTTGATCGGCCCCGTCGAGGTACACGGGCGACGGTCTTTCTCCTTCCGGCGCGCGGTACGTCACGAGAACTCGTATCACGCGCGGCAGATCACCCTCATACGTGGGTTCTTGCGTACAAAACAACGGTACCGCCGCGAACCCGATGCCCCGCAACGCACGTGCGGGATTCTCCGCGTTTAGGTCCCGTGTCACAGAGAAAATGACGCTCACACAACTGTGCTGCTCGATCCCATTCTTGCCGAGTAAAGCCGGAACGAGTTTCCGTACCGCTGCAGAGATCGATTCACGCGAGTTTTCAGAAACCTGGATAGCACCACGAACCGCAAACACTGTTTCCATGGGCAGTACAGTACCACGAATACCCGAAACCTCGGAAGTCATCAAACGAAAAGAGACGGCCGTGTTCGACTCAAAAAAGCGGGTGCGAGAGAACGTCGATCAAGTTCACCGCAATCGCGACGGCAACACCGAACGCCGTCGCGACGATCCTAACGAGAAACCGGAAAAAATAAACGCGGCGACGAAAAAACATCCAAACGATGAGAAGAATAACCATGTACGCGTTGAACACCGCGCAGAGAACAGCGAGCGGCTGCAGGACCCCAATTATGAGAATGAGCGTAGTTTCGAGGAATCCCTGCAGACTGCCCACGATCAACACGGCCGTCGTTACCACGGTAGAAAGGAAGAAGAAAGTCGCGGTACTCCCGAAAAAACGTACCGTTCGGATTATTCGATGCCCTCTTGCGCGTTTCACGCCGTTATTCTATCCGACGCGCTGCATCCATGCATAGCTCCCGTCCGAGCTCCCACCCGAACGCCGCTTGCATCGACGCGCAGGAATTACTACTATGGATCGTACCCAGGGGGCACAATGAAGAAATTCGTGTTCGCTATCATCATTCTCGCCCTTGCGGGCGCCGCAGTTTTCGTGGTGGGATCGATCCATCTTTTTCTGCCCCCAAACTCGTACGCGGTCGTGTTCTCAAAGACCGACGGCTGGCAACCCGAGCCGTTTGCAGCTGGAGAATTTGCCTGGCTTTGGCAACGCTTGCTCCCGACGAACACCACAATTCTCGTTTACACGATCGAACCGGACCGGGTTTCGATCTCTGAAAGCGGATCGTTACCCTCTGCAGCGGTCTACGCCGAGCACATCGGCGTAGGAAATGCCTTTGATTACGCGGTGGATCTCGACGTCACGTATAAGATCCGACCTCGTCTGTTGCCGATTCTTGCTCAAGACGATGTGCTCCCGGATGATCTTCCGCAGTGGCGTGAGGTATTTGCCGATTCCATCCGAGCGGCCGTTCACGCGGAGGTCTCAAACATAATTCGTGGCGACACGACGTTTCCTACGGCCGACGCTCTGAGCGATCTCATTTCCACAAGAATCGGAACCACGTTTCCGGACGTTGAAGTACGCACCACCGTCGTGTCCCGCATGAACCTTCCCGACCGCGAACTGTTCGAGCAGGCGCGGACGAGCTACTCACGTGAGCTGGAGGCGCGTACGAACGCCGCGATCGACGCTGCAGCCGCGGCGGCCGTCCGCGACGTCACCGAGGCTAAGCAGATCGAAACGCTTGAGCGGTACGGTGAGGTTCTCTCGCGGTACCCCGTACTTCTCGAATACTTCGTGATGGCCGCCGAAAAAGGCGCCGACCCGTTGCAGCTTAACGCCATTCCGATAGGACCGCAGTGAAGTACTTCTTCAACTTCTCTAAACTCGCGTACGTGAAAGGCAAGAAACCCCGGGGATGCATACTGTGCCTGATTGCCGCCGGATCGTCGTCGGTCGAAGATTTGACCGTCTTCGAGGATGAATTGTTCATCGTGTGCGTCAACTTGTACCCGTACAACCCAGGACATCTCATGGTGTTTCCGCGTCGGCATATCCTCGATATTCGACAGTACACCGAAGCGGAACAGACACGCCTTGCGCGTCTCACGCGTCATACGCTCGACGTACTCGATCGCACTCACTCGCCGGCGGGCTACAACGTAGGCTACAACATGGGCCCTGTCGCGGGCGCCTCGATCCGCCACGTACACTGTCACGTGATTCCACGCTACAGAAATGAAACCGGGATCTCCGACGTGATCGCGGGCCGTCGCGTCCTAGTCGAGAATCCGCTCGAAACACGCGACCACATTCGCACCGCGTTCGCAGCTATCACGCCGAGTCCGTGAAGCTCGGTCAGTGACCTTCTTCGATCGAAACTAGTTGGACAATAAGTTTCTTGACGGTCTCAATGAGCCGAATTTGCTCCTTCAACGATTCGTTAAAAACGTTACCCGTCGTTTCGCGGCCTTGCATTTTAGCGGAGGCCGGCATATCGCGATGCGCCCGCTCATGTCGTCTGATTGCATCGCGAAAGATCGACTCAACTCCGTTCAGATGCTCGAGTCCTTTCTCGAGCAGGGCTTTTGCTTCTCGGTCCTTTTGAGCGACGATGTTTCGGTAACTCCTTTGTTGAGAGATATCCTTCTCAACCGAGTACCGGACCCGAAAAAAAGCCTTGCCTTCTTCGGACTCCGGCGAAAACGAATAGTCGAACTCACGAATAGTATCGAGAACGTCCTCCAACCCCGCTGCATGCAGCACCAAATCGTTTCCGACTTCCCGTCTACGAAACGGCATGTTTCGTTGAAGGATTCTCACAAGATCATGAATCGTACCGCGATAATGCTGACGCAGAAACGCGTACAATACGTTCAACGACTTCACATACCGGAACGTCGGTAATCCGAGATTGAGTATCGTCGATTGTGCCGAACTCCGGTAGAACTCAAAGTCAGGTAAAACATCACTGCCAAAAACATCCTTTTTCATTCTGTCGACAATACCCATTCGGAGTTCGGGAAAACGTTTATCAAGCTCCGTTGCGACCTTTTCTTGAAGCGCGGAAACGTAGAACTCCTTGAGCCGTATCCTCGGAACGTAGACCTGGAATCGGTAATACGGATCACCGGACTCGACTCGGATAATGTCGCCGATCGGGAAACTCCGGAAAAAGGATCGAACACCGACCGTGAGCTTCGTTAAGTGTCGCCCGAGCCGTTTCGTCTTTTCCTCGATAACCGTACGCGCATCCGTGGACAGGCGCCCAAAGGCGATTCCCGTCTTGTCGGCGAAGTAGAACTCCAGGATCTCGCGGTGGATGACAACCGAGCTCTTCAGCCGCGAGGCGCTATACGCAGCGTAGTACAGGCGGTCGAGGTACTCGATCACGTCGCGGGCCGCCGCCGGACGAAACGTCGGATTCGCGTCAGGTTCCATTCCCTTCGAATCCCATCCGAAATGCGCGAAAAACTGTTCGAACGGAAACAGGCACACGTTCTTGAGGTCGTACAACGGCTGAACTCCGTTTTGAATCTCGTCGAAAACCGATTCCGGAATGCCGTTGAAATACTCCGCCATCCTCTTCCCGAGCTCCGCCGAAACGGCCTTTTTATTCTCCGTCGTCACGAACGCATCCTGCAGTTGCGCCGCGGACATGAACTGTTCGAGTTCGTGTTTCGCGTTCGGGATTTTTGTCGCCATGACGTGAAGAATCGAGTCGGCCAAGACGCGCGAGTCCGCCCACAAGTCTTGAAAAAACGAGATCAACGGATAGACGAGTCGGTACACCTCCCAAACCTGCTGCACGGCCTCGGCGGTTAAAATACCGCCGTCGGGATCGACGCTCCCGCCCGTTTTCTCCCGAATCGATTCGCGCATCATCTCCAGTTTGTACTCCGCGAAAACCTCACTCACGGGGCGCGACGACATCAGTCGCCGCATCGCGAAGCCGATCCGTTCCCGGAGGGTCAATCGCGCGATTTCGGTCGCGATGAGTCGTTGTTTTTCCTCTTCCCGCATCTGTGCCGGATAAATCCTCACCTCCGTCGGCGACTCCACGCTCAGAGCGCGTTTGATACGTTGTCGGAGCACCCGCCGTTCCTCTTCGGTCAAACTAGCAGCCAGCTGGTGGAGATTACTGCTCATCGCCCCCCCCTTGCGCGATAGTTCGGTGAGAGTGAATACAAACGAGTCTTCCACTCATCATCTCGACCGTGAACGGCCGCTGCGTCACGACATTGCTGAGCCCCGCGTCTCCACTCGACCACTCGAGCCCGTCGAGTTTCCACTTCAAACCCTTAGACCGCATTCGTGCCGATGTACGTCCGACCGGGAAAAAAGATACGGTGGTCCCGATTGGGAGGTCGCAACGGAACAGACCGTCGACCCGTGTTATCTCATCTCGGTCGGTGATCCACGAGAACGGTGCCTGCGCGCGATGAAACAACGAAAAAATCCCCAACAGGTGGTCCACGCGCCCCCCGCCCCCACCGACGATAGCGACCTGCTCGGAGTACCGTTCAACCGAGTATCGAACCGCGAGTTCCGTGTCGGTCTCGTCTTTCTCGCGGGGAGCCTTGATAACCCGATCGTGAGAAAACCGCTCAAGAACCGAAACGTTAGCGACCGAATCCATGTCTCCCACAATCAAATCAGGCTCCACCTCCCACGACAGACACGTATCGACCCCAGAATCGGCGGCAATCACGAGTTCCGCGTTATCGATCAACGACTTAACGACGCGTCGCGGCGGCGCTTCACCGCCTGTAACAACTACGTTCCATCGTTTTGAAACACCGTTATCTTGCATACGGAAAGAATACTCGATTTTCCCGAATTATCTCAAGATTTTCGCTCAAATGCCGAGAGAAAAAGCAAGGCGATCCGCACGGATCGGCCTCAACGGGACACGGATGTCCCGAAAACCCCGATACAGTCACGGAGGATTGTATGATTATCAACCACAACCTGAGCGCGATGTTCGCTCAACGACAGCAGAAGTTCAACAACTACACTGTCGACGGCAACATCGAGAAGCTCTCGTCCGGTTTGCGGATCAACCGCGCGGGCGACGACGCCTCAGGACTCGCTGTGTCCGAGAAGATGCGATCGCAAATTCGTGGACTTCAGCGAGCGGAAGCCAACGCGGCAGACGGGATCTCGTTGATCCAGACCGCCGAAGGGTACCTCCAGGAGACGCAGGACATCCTGCAACGTCTCAGGGAGCTCTCGGTCCAGGCCTCCAACGGTATCTACACCGCGGAGGACAGGATGCAGATTCAAGTAGAAGTGTCACAGTTGGTCGACGAGATCAACCGGATCGCTTCGCACGCGCAGTTCAACGGGATGAACCTGTTGACAGGGCGTTTCGCGCGAGAAACGGGCGAGAACGTCGTGACCGCGAGCATGTGGTTCCACATCGGCGCAAACATGGATCAAAGAATCCGCGTGAACATCGGAACGATGACCGCGCAAGGACTCGGTATCCAGGGTACAGCCGGTCTGCCCCACACGGCTACGTTCATCTCGTTGTCGACGCCGGACTCCGCGAACATCGCCATCGGTGTCGTTGACTCCGCGCTACGGATGGTCAACAAACAACGGGCCGACCTCGGGGCGTACCAAAATCGCCTCGATTACGCGCGTGTTGGACTGGACATCGGCGCGGAAAACCTGCAAGCCGCGGAGTCTCGTATCCGCGACGTCGACATGGCCAAAGAGATGGTCGATTTTGTCAAGAACCAGATCCTCGTCCAGGCATCGACGGCAATGCTCGCGCAGGCCAACATCCAACCGCAGTCGGTATTGCAGCTCCTGCAGTAAGACCGAACGGACGGAACGAGAAGAGGCAACCCACCGGGGTTGCCTCTTTTTTTTCTACCTGCCGGGTTCTTCAGCTCTCGGGCGCGTTACTCTTTCACCGATCCAGCGGTGATCCCTCGGATGAAGTACTTGTTCGTGATCAAATAAATCACGATGATCGGGATCAACGAGATCGTTGTTCCGGCAAGCATCAAGTTCCACGCCGCGGCACCGTCGCGCGTATCCCGCAGCGCGATCACACCGACCGTTAGCGTCCGCATCGCCGGGCGCGCCATTGTAAAGACCAACGGAAGCATATAGTCGTTCCACGCAGCGCGAAACGCGAGCAACCCGAGCGTTGCGAGAATCGGTTTTGCAAGCGGCAAAATAATCCGCCAGTAAATCCCGAACTTTGAACACCCGTCGATCGTCGCGGCCTGGTCCATCTCCATCGAAATGCCGCTCAAGTACCCCATGATCAAATAAATAAACGCGGCGTTCGTCGAGAAGATATACACGACGATAATGCCCCAGAGGCTTTGGTGGATACCGAGAAACCGCGCGACGCGGAAAATCGGGTACAGAGTCACCGTCCCTGTCGCCAAGAACATCGTCGCGAGCAGAGTCACGAGCATAAACTTTCTTCCCGGAAACTGGAACCGGCTGAACACATACCCTGCCATCGAGACAAAAAACAAACTGAAAATCACAGTCGGAATCGCGACGTAGAGCGAGTTCCACGTGTACTGCGCGAAGTTCGCGAGTTCCCACGCCTCGACGTAGTTCGCCAAGCGCCACTCCATCGGTAGAATTCGGGCGCCGCCGAGCACGAACTCCCGATTCGGTTTGAACGAGCCGAAAACCGAGTACACGACCGGAAAACCCGTCACGACCGTGAGGAACAAGAGCCCGACGTATGTCAAGATGATCGGCGGACTGAAATACCTGATTTTTCTCATACCCGCCTCCTATCGCTGGTTATCGCCGAGCCGGCGAGACCACCACAGGTACGCACCCGTGACAATTCCAATAATGACCGACGCCACTACGCCGAGCGCGCTCGCGTAGCCGAACTGAGGAACGGTCGCCCCCGAGCCCAGCGCGCCGCGGTCAAAGAAGTAGTTGAAGATGTACAGCATTAAGACCATCGTATCGGTGCCGGGGCCGCCACCGGTAAGAACGCGGAAAAGATCGAACGACTTGAGACTGCCGATGATCGCGAGCATAACGATTACTTGAAGCATCCGCCCAAGGGCGGGAATCGTGATGTACCAAAACCGCTGCGCGGAATTTGCGCCGTCGATCTCCGCACTCTCAAAAAGATCGTCCGGTATAGCCTGTAGCCCCGCGAGAAACAACACCATGTTAATTCCGAAATTCTGCCATACGCTCACCAACATCGTGCTGATCATCGCGATGCCGCCGGTACCCAACCAATCGATCGGCTCTTCAATGATCCCGAGCGACCCAAGAATCCCGTTCAGAATGCCTTGGTACGGCGAATAGATGAAGTAAAACACGAGCGCCATGATCGCCGTACTTGTCACATGCGGTAGGAAGAACAAGCCGCGAAAAAAGTTCCGTCCGAACAAATTTCGGTTCAACACGACCGCGAGAATCAACGCCAACGGCAACTCGATCGCGAGTTTTCCAAACGAAAAATAGAACGTGTTCCAGACCGACCGCCACCACAACGGGTCGCGCTGGAACAGCCTCACGAAGTTTTGCAGCCCGTGCCACGTAGGCGGCCTGAAGCCGTCGTATCGGAAAAACGAAAGGCTCAAGACCCATACTTGCGGGTAGAGCGTGAAAACGAAGAAACCTACGATTACCGGACTCAGCATAAGATACGCGACCCGATGCTTGTAGATTTTGTACACCAAACTGGTTTTTTTCATCGTACCATCCACCATTGCGGTATGTCCGAGATCAGACCGAGAAACCGAAGGAAGCCGCCGCGGCCGGCGGCTTCCCCATCCGGTTTCGGTCTACCGGACGTTCGGGTTCATCGGATCCCAACCGGGAATCAGGAAATCATCCGGATCAAAAGCATCACGGCTCAGAGCTTCCTGAAGCGCGTTGTTCATGCGTCGGTCGAGGTCTCGAAGTCCCTCTTCGACGCCAACCTGACCGGCCATGATCTGGTTGTACACGACACCCCGATCGGGCCCTTCCAGTTCGAGCCCCGGAGGAGTCGCCGGATAAAAGTCGTCGTACTCCGTGTCGGCAAAGCCCGGGAATCCGTACGCTGCAGGCGTGTCGGCTTGTTGTGCGATTTCGGGCCGCACGGGAAGACCGAGTCCACGTTCATAGTATCCGATCAGATACTCGTCGTCGACCATAAACGCGAGCCACTGCGCCGCGATTTCGGGGAACTCCGCGACCGATGTCAGCCAGAACGATCCGCCACCGCCCATTTGGCCTTTGCCGCGGCGTTGGCCGTCCGGCGTCGGAAGATGCGCAACG
This sequence comes from Spirochaetaceae bacterium, assembly GCA_003566875.1. Lineage (GTDB taxonomy): Bacteria > Spirochaetota > Spirochaetia > DSM-27196 > PXBQ01 > PXBQ01. Next base: position 10,731 of record PXBQ01000328.1, read on the forward strand.
CCCCACTCGTGGTTGGCCGGAAACTGATCGTTGAAAACGCCGATGTCCCACGACGCCGCGAGCATCATACCGACATTGCCTTCCGAGAACTGCGCGCGCGCGGGATCGTTCTCGAGCGAAAGGCCACCCGGGAAAACCACTCCGCGGTCTCGAAGCGTCATGTAGAACTCGAGGATCGGTTTGTGGTTCATGTACTGGAACTCGAGTTCCTCGTAATCGAAATGCCAGTTTCCCGATACGGCCCCAATCTGATCGGCGTACTGGTACCAGATCCACGTTTCGACGATCGGCAGCATGAAGCCGTACTTGCGCGGCGAGTACGAGCGCCCGTGCTCGGTCAGGATCTCGGCGTACTCGATGACCTCGTCAAAGGTTCTCGGTGGCCGATCCGGATCGAGCCCAGCGGCCTCGAAGAACTCGCGATTGTACACGAAGCGGAAGTTATGCCCAACGTTCGGAAGCGTGTAGAACTTCCCGTCGAACGTGTTGACGTTCGGAATACGATAGTCCTGGAACTTCGCCATGAAATCCGCCGGAAGGTAGTCCTCGATCGGAAGCACACGGCCCATATCGATGTACGCCCGAGCATCGGGTAGGATCGATACCGTGTCCGGAGCCGTCCCGGCTTCGAACGCGAGGTTCAAGGCTTCGTCGATTCCGGTCGTGTAACTCGTCAGCACGACGTTGATATCATCGCGACGTCGGTTGAACTCCTCCATCATCATCTCGACGTACGACAAGTCGTGCCGCTGGTGCGTCCACCACTGAATCGTGACCGGCCCGTCCGGTGCCGCGGCTTCTTTTTTGCCTCCGCCGAAAACCGGCGCGGCAAGAAGCATCACGACACACAAAAAAACGATTGCGAGTGTGATTTTTCTCATCTGCAATCCTCCTTCAAATATTTCTACGAATCATACCGATTCGCATTCAACCCACCATAAAACATCCGGGCCATGCCCGGACTATCTCCGTCCTTCGCGCGTCACGCAGTCTCGATCGCACCGTCACGGTCGGCGATTCGCGTTCTGCTCCCCGCGCGGACGACCGATCGCAGCCAGCGATTCATGCCCGCAAGATCGGTACCGTACTCGGGTTCGAGAAACAAGCGCTGGAGAAACATACTGCCCGCTCCGATCGCCGCCGCGTACTCGCCGCGAAGTGTGAACTCGACTCGGGATTCGCGCGCAGACTCGTACGCCCAGTTCTCCTGAATCGCCGACTCAAACGCCGTCCCGATAACCGCCTGCCGATCGTTCACGTTTCCGTCGACAAAGACATGGCTCATATCGAACGTATTCGCGAGAAGCGCGATGTTTCGCGCGAGTTCGTGTACAAAACGATCGAACAAAGCGTCGTCCTCGGTCACACGGAAAGACTCTTCGCGCGACAACGAAAACTGCGACGACTTCACCGGCCCGGCGAAAACGCTCCGGAACTCACCGGCGGCCTGCCGTGTTCCCCCGTATACCTTACCGTCTATTCCTATCCCGATTCCGATACCGACGCCGTCGTAGCGCGCAGAATCCGCGCGCCGCTTATGAGCCTCGATCAACACAAAAAGGAAGTTCCTGATATCCTCGTTTTTTCGCTCGGTCAATACGCCCCACGCGCAGCAATTCGCATCGTTGTCGACCATCACCGGTATCCCGAATCGTTCGGTCAGTGCACGCCCAACGGAAACCTTCTCCACCGCGTCCTGCTCAAACGGAAACGAGAGCGCAACCACGCCGGCCTCCGAGTCGACTATGCCCGAAAGTGACACTCCGAGCCCGACAAGACACATCTGGTCCAACGCGCCCGCCGCGAGCACTCTCTCGACAATCGTCGTCACGCCTGGAACGAGCCGATCGCTTTCCGGAGTCGCCTGTTCCCGGTAGATTTCCCGACCGGCAAGATCGAGCGCAACCACCGTGTAAATATCCGGCTGAGCGTTGATCCCGAGCACGAATCCAAACCGCGACGAAACGCGCAGGCCGATCGGTTTCCTTCCGATCACCGCGACATCTTCACTTAGTCGATACGTCTCCACTATACCCATTTTTATGAGCTCTTTTACTATTAAAGAAACCGTCGACTTATCCAAACCGATTCGGCGCGACAGCGCAACGCGACTGATGCCCTCGGTCTGCCAAATCGACCGAAGAACCCGGAAAAAGTTCAGGCTTTTTTTTTCGCTTTCGAACACCAGTCGCACCTTTTATAGTTGAAATCCACTAACTATCACTCTAACCCGGCTTTCTCACGCTGTCAACTTTTTTTTTCGTCGATTGCCACATTCTTCTGCCGCCGACGTGACGGCCTTGACACCGTTCGCGCTCGCGGCATAATTGTCGCATGCCCCAATTTCGCGTGCCTCCGTGTCTGCGTCCGATCGAGAAGAGATTTCGTGAGAATGGTTTTTCGTGTTATCTCGTCGGCGGCGCCGTCCGCAGCTTGGCGCTCAAAAAAAAACCCGTCGATTTTGACCTTGCGACTGACGCCACACCCGAACAGGTAATGCGAATTTTCCGTCGCGTCGCGCCTACCGGTATCAAACACGGTACCGTTACGATCCTCGCGGGCGAACACACGTTCGAAACGACGACGTTTCGCACCGACGGCGAGTATCGCGACGGGCGCCACCCCGAAGACGTCGAGTTCACCCGCTCGCTCGAACATGACCTGCGGCGTCGAGACTTCACGATCAACGGCATGGCGCTCGATATACGTACGGGCCGGCTGATCGACCCACATCACGGGCTCGATGACCTGAGAGACAAAACGATCCGATGTATCGGCGAGCCCGACGATCGGTTGTCCGAGGACGGCTTGCGCCTGATGCGCGCGGTCCGTTTTGCGGCACAGCTTGGCTTTTCGATCGACGAGAAGACATCCGCCGCGGTTACTCGTCACGCGCACCGAATCGCCGCCGTGTCGGTCGAACGCATTCGCGACGAACTCCAGAAAACACTGCTCGCGGAAAACGTGTATATCGGCCTACGTCTTTTTCCTGACCTCGGGATGTTGCCGTACGTCCTACCGGAACTTGTTCCAACGACCGCTGCCCTTCCCGGAGTAGATCAAAACGTATACGACCATCTATCGCTCACGTGTCAAGGTGCACCGCCCGAACCCGTACTTCGTTTTGCCGCATTGTTCCACGATGCAGGAAAGCCCGCGACGCACAAAATCGACCCCGAGAGCGGCCGCGTGACGTTTCACGGACACGACGTCGTTTCGGCCGAAATCACCGAGGCCACGTTACGCCGTCTCAAGGTGCCGAACGCGACGATCTCGCAGACCGCGCACCTCGTGCGCAACCATATGTTCCAGTACGGTCCGGATACACCGGACACGGCGCTCCG
>PXBQ01000542.1 GCA_003566875.1 Spirochaetaceae bacterium
AAAGCTGCTTCATCTATGACCTCCCGTCGGGTGATTTTCTGACGCGAATCTGAGACGGCAGAAAACGTTTATCATCGTGACGAAACCCGTTCGCTGTCACGCTCGATCGCGTTCCGGATCGCCGCGACGATCCTGTCCGTCCCCGACGCGTACGAGAATTGCGCTATGTACCGCCCCCCGGGCCCCATCAGGTACACCGTCGTCGAGTGGTCCATTGAGTACCCCCCGTTGCTTTGATCTACCGGTTCGTACTTCGCCGCGTACGCCCCCGCGAGATCCGCGATCTGTTCGGGCGTTCCGGTAATACCGGTGACCCGGTCGCCGTAACCTCGGACATAATCGGCGAGTACTTCCGGCGTGTCACGCTCCGGGTCGATCGTGACGAACAGCGCGTTGACCCGGTCTCCGTCCGGCCCGAGTTCGCGGATAGCGGCGGACATCGTGCTCAAGTTGATGCCGCAGATGTCGGGGCAGTTCGTGTACCCGAACGTGATCAGCGAATAGGCGTCGTCGAAGGTCTCGTTCGTGACCGTCCGACCGGTATGGTCAACCGCCGAGAACTCGCCTCCGATGATCTGGTCATATACGACGGCCGTGATCATACCCCCTCCGGCGTGCTGAAGCTCGTGGCAGTGTAGCAGCCAAACACCAGGGTTGTTCGCGATGAACTCGACGTCGTACGACTCTCCGGGTAGAAGAGGTAAGGTGTTGCGCGTGAGTTGTGCCGCCTCCGGGACGGGGTTTCCGTCGGTCGCGACGACACGAAACTGGTGCCCATGCAGGTGCATCGGGTGAAACGTCGACGAACCGGCGTTGATCATCCTGATGCGTACGCGTTGTCCTTCCTCGACGACGATGAACTCGGTATCGGGGTAGACCGCGCCGTTGATCGGATACGCTCCGTCGCGGATGCGCTCGGTCAAGACCATCGTGTAATCGATGTCCGGACGCTCGAACTCGCGTGGCTCTATCACGAACGCGCCGGCGAGCCCCATGTCCATCTGTTCCGCTTCATCGCCGTGGTGGGAACCGTGGGTGTGGTAGAAGCGGGTTCCGGCGGGGTACGCGGTGAACTCGTACACGAATGTCTCACCCGGTTGAACCGGGTCCTGCGTGTAGCCGGGAACGCCGTCCATCAAGAACGGAACGTCAACTCCGTGCCAGTGCACCGTCGTCGCGACGGGTAGCTTGTTCGTGAAGTTTATCCTCACGACATCCCCTTCGGTGACTCGAATTTCCGGTCCCGGGAGTTGCCCATTGTAGCCCCAGGACTCGATGACGGTGTCGTTACCATAATCCCACATAATGTGCTCGGCCGTGAGCTCGAATACCTTCACACCGTCCTCGTCGACGGCATACGGGAGCCGTGAGATCGCATCGGCGCGGCTTCTGACCGGGAGTCCTTCGGTGCCGCGTCCCGCACCGTACCGCGCCGCGACGTCGTCGACGTCATCGTGCGTCACAACGAGCGTTCCTTTCTGGTCGAAGTGGCCGGTTCCGCAGTATACCGAACAGAAAAACTCGAACTCGCCTTCCTGGTCCGCGATAAACTGGACTGTTGTTGTCCTTCCGGCGGGCAGACGGCGGTCGAGTCCGAACTCCCTGATCGCGATGCCGTGGTCGAAGCCGTCTTCGTTTTCGATCGTCAATCGAACTAACGAGCCGTAAGGTACGACGATGACGTCCGGGTCCCATTTCCACCGGTTTTTAACCACGCGCATCTCGAGTTCGTGCTCCGTATCAGCCGATGCAAACGTCGTCGCCGCGACCTGAACTGTCCCGTTGCCGATGAAAATGAGGCCCAGCACGATAAACGCGCCGAACAGCGACCGCAACACGATATGCTTTTTCACACCATACCTCCCACAATTGATATAAAAATAGCGAACATGAGCGATTTTGTCACCTAACCGCCGACATTTTTTCCACGGTTTGGATTTCTTGAACCGTCAACGTGCGTGTGGTATACTCCGGCGCATGAAAAAGAAGCTGATCCTCGCGCTTGCCGTTGCGCTTCCGGCCATCCCCACGTTCGAGTGGATTTTAAGCGGTGTCCGTGACTTCTCGGCGTTCGGTGATGCCGACGTTCCGTTGAGTCTGATCGTTGTGTATTATCCTGCGCGGGTCTTTGCGTTAATCGGGTTCGTGTTGATGTTCTACCAGTTTTTGTTGTCTGCTCGGTTACCGATTCTCGAGTCGACGTATAAGCGTGCGGATCTGATCAAGCGGCACCGTTCGGTTGGTAAAATCGGGTTCATCCTGATTCTCCTGCATGGGTTGTTGATGCTGCTCTCCGATCTCGTCGACTACGGTACAATCGCGTTTTCAGTGGGTAAGTTACTGGGTATCGGCGCGCTCTTTCTTCTGATCATCGCGGTCGTCGCCGCGTGGTGGTTCAAACCGCTTCAATTCACCCTCAAGACGTGGCGTCGGTTTCATATTGCGGCGTTCTTCGTCTTCCCTCTCGCCTTTTTTCACGCGATCTCGATCGGAACCGTGGCGGGCCAAGTCTCCGCGACACAGGTCATTTTCGGGGTGTTCCTCGTCGTATATCTTTTTGTCGCGGTGAGAAAAATTCTCGCGGTTGCCCGCGGAGACACCGGTCCGGGCGCACGGAAGCCGCAGCCGCGCCCGGCAGCCAAGTCGGTGCTCGACGCGTCCGGTGAATCGACCGAGAACGAAAAAAAGTAGTAGCCAAAAAAAACGCGCGTGATTTCTCACGCGCGTCTCGGTTTGAGATCTCCGACCGGCCTATGCCGGTCGGAGCGGTGCTTGCCGAATGTTAATCGACCGGATCGACCGGCTCCTCGAACATCGGTTCGTCGAGCTCAACCGGCTCGCAGGCGATCACGCCAAACGAAAACCCGACAACAGCAAGCACTGTAACGAAAATTGCTAAAAACTTCCTCATGTTTTTACCCCCCATGAATTGTTATCTATAGTGTACCTGCCGTATTTCCACGGTGAATCAACAAAACGTCAAGAGTACGTCAGGATAGACGGCCCGAATGCGTGCCGTCCCTTGACTCGCACGGTGTCAGGTACGATGATTGAGACATGAATCGTTCAAAACTAGTACCGTGCGCTGTTGTGTTGGCGCTTGTTGTTTCAGTTTTCGCCTTTTCTCAAGAGGTTGCCGACGAGGCCGAACCCGTCGCGGTTGCCGGAACCTGGATCTGGGAAACCGGAGGATTGCGGTGGGAGTGGGAACTCAACGCGGCAGAGTATGTATTCCGATCG
>PXBQ01000524.1 GCA_003566875.1 Spirochaetaceae bacterium
CTGTTCGCGGTAGAAAACCGCTCCTCCATCGACCAGGCTTCGAATCATCTCCTGCGTGAAAAATGGATTGCCGTTGCACTCTCGGTACAACAACTCGGCGAGTTCGCCGATGACCGGCCCGGAATCAAAGAGGATTCGGGACACGAACTGCTCGGTGTGCACCCGGCTCAACGGCGCGAGTGGAATGCGCCGGAAGACGGTGCCTTCGCCGCCGTCAAACGAACGGGGGAGCGCGTCGAGATCGTTGTCTTCTTCGTTTATCTCAGTGCTTCGGTACGCGCCGACAAGCAGAATCCGCGACGACTCGATCGACCCTACGAGTTCGGTCACGATCGCCCTGGATCCCTCGTCGGCCCACTGGAGGTCGTCGAAGAACACGGCGAGGCCACCTTCGATCGCGGCGAGTTCTACAAAGAACCGGGCCACCACGTGATTGAAGCGCGCGATTTCCTTGGCGTCGTCGCTCAGCCGCGCCACCTCCGGAGCGCTGCCGAGCACGGTGTGCAGTTCGGGCTCCAACGTTGCCAGAATCCCACCGAGGTCCGAAAACCGCGCCCGGAGTGTCGTCCGAATCTCATGGCGTTTATCTTTGTCGTATTCGCGGAACCGCCGAATGTAGCGGTTCACCACTTCGATCACGCCTCCGTACGGGTACTTGATCTGCGTGTCGGAGAACTTCCCCGAAACAAACAGGATGTCGTTTTCCTCGCATTGGAGGTGCACCTGCTCGCCGATCCGGGACTTCCCACAACCAGGATCGCCATCGATGCGGAGTATCGCGCCCGATCCGCGGCGAATCGCCTGAACCGCCTCAGCGATCACCTTGAGCTCGTTATCACGGCCGACGATCTCGGTCCGGTAGTTCGGCCGCATCTGTTCATCGCTCAATCCGACCGGAAACGACTGCTCCCCGTGAAGAAAACGCCTCAGATCGTTTGCCAGCGACAAAGCGGTCTGGTACCGTCTGGACTGTTCTTTTTCGATGAGTTTGAGAATCATCGTGTCGACGATCGCAGGACAGTCCGGTCTGAACGCGCTCGGCGGTCGCGCGGCGCGCGCAACGTGCTGGTGCATCAGACTCTCGATCGGATTGTCGCCTTCGGGCTGGAACGGAAGGCGGCCGGCAACCAGTTCGAAGAAGAGAATCCCGAGAGAGTACAAGTCGCTCCGTTCGTCGACGGGCGCGTTCTGGATCGAGCCCGCCTGTTCGGGCGACATGTAGGAGAACGTCCCGACGAGTTCGTGCGCCGCCGTTCTGTCGCCGTAGTTCATCACGTGGGCCAAACCAAAATCGATCAGCTTGACGGCGCCGGTCGTCTCGTCGTACAAAACGTTTCCGCCCTTGATGTCGCGATGGTAGATGTACCGGGCGTGGATGACACTGAGCGCGTCGGCAAGCAACGCAACGATGCGGGTGGCCTCGTCGGCCGAAAAACGGCGGCCGTCTGCGATCATTTTTTCTAGCGAATCGGCTACGAAATCCTCTTCGATTATGAAATGGTACCCGTCGAGTTCGCCGTTCCCGATGATCCGGATGATTCCCTCGTGCTGGAGCCGCGACAAGGTCTGAGTCTCAAAATGGAACCGCAAGACCTGATCGCCCTGGTCGATCATGCGGTCCTTTTTCAGGATTTTCACGATAGCCGGTTCGCCGTTGTCGTCGTGTACTGCCCTGTACACCGTACTCATTCCGGTCTCGGCGACCTTCTCGGTGATTGTGTAACCTGCGACGTGGCTGATCGGTGCTATGCTCATGACAAGTTCTTCTCAGTCGAAGTGTAAACTTTTCTGATCAAAAACGCCATAAATGAACCCCGCAGTTCAGTCCGCAGCAGAACTGCGTTTCCGCTTGCGGGTGTGCGACGATCGTTTCTATACTGGGTACCGAGACGGTTGCGCAGGCGGGAGGTAAATCATGCAGTTAAAGGACACGGTCGCGGTCATTACGGGCGGAGGAACCGGCATCGGACGGGCGACGGCGATTCTTCTGGCCGGAAGTGGTGTAAAGATCGCGGTAAACTACTCACGATCAAAGGACGATGCCGAGCAGACCGTGGCCGAGCTACGTGAACTCGGCGTAGCCGCGATCGCGTGTCGGGCGGACGTCTCGAAAGATACGGAAGTCCGGGCGATGATCTCGGAGGTCGTCCGCGAGTTCGACCGGCTCGACATCGTCGTGAACAACGCGGGCACAACACGGTACGTCGGCCTTGCGGACCTGGAGGGTTTAACCGAGCAGTACTGGGATGAAATCCTTGCGGTCAACGTGAAGGGCGCGTTCTTCGTAAGCCGCGCCGCAGCGCCGGAGCTCTCACGAAACAAAGGGTGCATCGTGAACGTCGCGTCGATAGCCGGGCTGCACGGCAAGGGAAGCTCGATGGCGTACGCGGCGTCGAAGGCCGCGATGATCAGCCTGACCAAATCGCTCGCGTACGCACTCGCGCCCGACGTCCGCGTGAACGCCGTCGCGCCCGGGATCGTCATGAGCCGATGGGTCGAAGGGCACGAAGACCACGTGACCCGTGCGTCCGGCGGCGCTCCGCTCGAGAGGCCGGCGCAACCGGAGGACGTCGCGGAGGGGATCCTCTCGCTGATCGACCGCGCGAAACACGTCACCGGGCAGACGTGGGTCGTCGACGGCGGCCTAGTGATGCGGTAGCAGTCTCTACCCGACGCGTTCTTCGGACTTCTCCCGCGCCGCGCGTTCGGCCGCGGCTTCCTGGCGCAACAGCTCGGCCGGATTCGCGACGTCACGGTGACTCGACGACTCGGCGATCGAAGCCATCTCCGCGGAGATCGAATCTGCGGGCTCGATGAGCTCTCCCGCCTCGGCGTGCGATCGGAAACGCAGCACGTTCACCATGAAAATGTTGAGCTTGTTCACGATGTTCGGCGGCAAGAGGTTGCCGTCGACTTCGACCGAGATCGTCGGGTAGTTGCGCTCTCGCGCCCACGGCGTGTAGATACCCTCGATCACGCGCCCGATCAGGCACGCGAACGGCGAGATATTCACGACGCCCGAGTACCCGTCCTGCATCGCGGTCGCCGCGACTCCGCTTGATACCGCGATCTCGGAGTTGAGTTCGTGGTCGACGAAATGCTCGGACGTGTTCGCCATGATCTTTTTCATGTCGTGCGGAGCGTGCGGAATCATCCGGGACCGCGCGAGCGCTCGCTTCACGCGGCGCTCGACCATGTGCTTCCACGCCATCTCGAGCCTGAGCCGGATGA
>PXBQ01000509.1 GCA_003566875.1 Spirochaetaceae bacterium
GCAGAAAAACCTCGGTCTTGCCCGAACCCGTGACTCCGTGCAGGTAGAAGAGACCCGAACGCGCGAGAATCAGCGTCTCGACCGCGGTTTTTTGTTCCGCGGACAACTCCGGCTCCTCCGGCGACACCTCATCGGCGATCGGGAGTTCGGGTATCGGGCTCTCGCGCCGGCCGCCCGGGATCATCGCCGCGAGGCTCTCGCCGAGAGAACAATCGTAGCGCTCGGACAACCACTCGGCGAGATCGAGGTACTCGGGGCCAAAGACCGGTTCGCCGTCGATCACACGCGTGATCGTCTTGAGCGGACCGACTCCGGGTGGTGGCCGGTCGGGGGTCTCGACGACGTACCCCGCGAGGCTCCGCCGTCCGAGCGACGCGACGACGCGGGTGCCGACCGGACACGGCTCACCCGCCGGTGCGATGTACGTCAACGCCGGTAGCGGCACGTTGAAAGCGATCGAGACGTAGGTTTCGGTCATTCGGTCCTCAGGAATCGATCGCGTCGCGCAGGAGTTTCAGGTCTTCCCACACGGGACGCCGCCACTCGGGGTTCCGGAGCACGCCGCTCGGGTGGTACGTCACGATGAGCGGACGGCCACGATAGTCGTACACCGTGCCGCGCAAGCGTCCGATGCCGTCGGGCCGTCCGGTCAGGAATCCGGCCGCGAACCGTCCGACCGCGAGAAGCGCGCGCGGATTCACCAACTCGATCTGCCGCGCGAGGTACGGCGTACACGTTTCGATTTCCTCGGGCACCGGGTCCCTGTTGCTCGGAGGCCGACACTTCACGATGTTCGCGATGTACGCGTTCGTGTCGCGCGAGAGCTCGATCGCCTCGAGCCATTTATCGAGGTACCGCCCCGCGGCTCCGACGAACGGAAGGCCCTGCGCGTCCTCCTCGGCGCCGGGCCCTTCGCCGACGACCATCACCAACGGGTCGAGCGCGCCGACGCCGGGAACCGCGTTCTTTCGAGCTGCGCCCAGTGCACACGCGCGGCACGCGGTGATCTCGGCGATCAACCGCGCGAGCGCTTCGGTACGTTCGGACTCGGTCAGGACTGTGAGCGGCGCGGTGCCGGCCTCTTCGGGGCCGATCGAGGACACGCCGGTTTCCGAGACTCCGGACGACGCTGCCTGGGTCTCCTCGGCGCGCTCGCGGCGGCGCCCCGCGACGACGAAATCCTCAAGCGTGTCGAGAACTGAAAGCAGATCGTGAGAATTCGTGTTCGACATCGTAACACACCTTATGGAGAAATAGGCCGTGCGCAGGAGCGGTCGTGCCGGACGCCGACCGGTCGCGCATTTCGAGAGCATCGCGCAGCGGCACCCGATTAGGTCCGTTCGCGAGCAGTGAACCGACTATCGAGCGGACCATCTTCCAGAGGAAGCCGTCGGCCGCGATCGAGAACACTATCATCGCGCGCCGAACCGAGAACGACGCCGAGTACACGGTGCGTACGGTCGATCCGTTTCCATCGGCCGCCGACGCGAACGTCGCAAAATCGTGCTCGCCGATCAGGCACGCGGCGTCACGGTTCAGCCGGTCGATGTTCGGCGCTATCGAGACACGGTGCGCGTACAAGCGACTGCACGGCGGCGAGGAACGCCCGACGGTTACGTAGTACTTGTACATTCGCATCCGCGCGTCGTACCGCGCGTGAAACTCCGAGGGAACCTCGGCGCTCTCGCTGACGCGAACGTCGGCAGGGAGAATCGAGTTGAGCACGGTCGCGAAGCGATCACCCGGAATCGAGTCGATATCGGTCACGAAGTTTGCGCACTGACCGGTTGCGTGCACACCCGCGTCGGTTCGTCCCGCTCCACCGACATGAACCGGGTGACGATGGTGAGCCGCAAGAGCGTCCTGGATGACCGCCTGTACCGACCGGCCCTTGGTCTGCTCCTGCCAACCGCAGAAGTTGGTGCCGTCGTACGACAGGACGAGGCGAATATTACGGAGACTCATCGCCCGACTCCGGGTCGGTGTTCTCGTCACCGAGTTCACGCGAAATCTGCTCGTACACCTCACGCGCATTGTCGAGGATCGCCGTCGGTTTGTCTTTCGACGCGCGCCCCATCCCAAAAATCCGCGCGACCGTGCGCTTCGCGCGGGTCAAAGCCTCGCGCCGTTTTCCGTTGTCTTTTCGTGGACCGTACTTGAACTCGAGTAGCCCCGTGAGGTACAGGACGCCGTCGTACCCGTAGTTCTTGTCGAGATCGGGACCCAAATGCCCCGCGGAACCGAGGTTTTCCTTACCCGATTGTTCGTTCCTGATCGATAAGTCGTAGAAAAACCGAGCTTTCCGGTAACACAAACTCGCGAGATAGTCGTAATTCTCGTTCGGCTCTTTTCGATGAAGATCGTTACAGATCCACGCGGCACGCAGCGCGCTTAGCCCTTGCTTGAAGCTCGGCGCGAACTCTTTCGGAAAGTGATCGTAACACATCATCGCGAGGAAGTACGCCGCGGCTCCCGCCTTGAGCCCACGAGCCTCGGTAAACACGAGCGACGGGAAAATCGGTGCGATCGACTCGATCCGCGCCTGCGACTCGGCTTGAAGCTTCGGCCGAACCGACTCCGGAACACCGTCAAAGTCACCCGAGAGCACCGCGTAGTAACACGTCGGGCAAACGGTGACCGCGTAGATCAACGGATGAACTTCGCCGTACTTCTTCGACGGCTCGTAGTTTCGCCGAAGCTCATCGGTGAGCGAACCGGCGATCAGTCTGCCGCGACCGGTCCTCAACTCTTCGCGGTAAACCTTGCTCTCGCAGACCGGGCACTCAATCGGGGACTTCTGAAAAAAAGTCAAAGAACCGCCGGTATCACTCATCGGTCACCTCGATTACCACGAACGCGATCGCGGTCTCTCCCTCGTGCGTCAACGAGAGATGGATACGTCCGCCACGGATGCGCACGAACGCTTCGCGCGCTGCACCGTACAGCACGATTCCGGGTTTGCCACGTTCGTCGTTTGTGACGCAGATCTCGTCGAGCCGCATGTCGCGCATGCCGGAACCCAGGGCCTTTCCGAAGGCCTCCTTGGCGGCGAACCTCGCGGCGAGCGACTCGGCCGCACCGATGCCTCGAGATCTGAGTGCGGCGATCTCGTCGCGGTGGAAAAAACGCTCGAGAAGCGTGCTCTGCCCGAGCCACGACGAGATTCGACCTATCCGCACCACATCGACACCGATTCCGGCAATCATCACGGACCGGCTCCGTTGCC
>PXBQ01000387.1 GCA_003566875.1 Spirochaetaceae bacterium
CACGCCGAAAAGGTCGCCCGCGTTCGTCCGCCACACGACCGGACTCGACGAAAACGGCGATATCAGCGCGATGGATGTCGAGATCCTGTTCGACACCGGAGCGTATCCGGTCTTCACCGACGAGAGCATTTCGCGTTACGTACACGCGGCGACCGGTGTGTACAACTGCGCGAATACCCGGCTGCACGTCGCGGCAGTCAGGACGAACCACCCTCCGTTGAACGTGTTCCAGGGACTCGCGACCGCGCAGGCGTCGTTTGCCGCCGAGTCGCACGCAGCCAGAATCGTCGAGGTCGCGCAGGCCGAGCCGATCGAGTGGCGTACGCGTAACATGCACACCGCGACACGGCCGGGACGCGACAAACAAGGACGCGACAAAAAGCCCGGCGGTCCGATCGAGCTGATGCGACGCGTCGCCGACGTCTCGGACTTTCGGAGGAAGTACGCGGCGTTCGAGTTACAGAAGAAGCGTCGTCCCGAAGGCGGAGTCGAAGTCGACGCAGGGCGCGGCATAGGGATCGCGGTCTGTACGCACGGAACCGGCTTGATCGGTCGTGGCGAGGACAACGAGACGACGACGGTCCGTGTTCGGATGGAACAGAACGGTACGGTCGAGGTATCGTGTGCGGCCGTGGCGGAGGGCTCTTCGCTTTTCCGTCTATGGCGGCGGCAGGTCGCCGAAATTCTCTCGGTCAAGGAAGATGATGTACGATTTCGGACGATCGACACGCTCACGGTTCCCGACACCGGCCCGTCCGCGTTTTCACGGAACGCGGGTATAGTCACGAAACTCGTGACGTCCGCGTGCGACGCGATTCAGCGGAGACGATTCCGCGATCCGCTTCCGATCGAAGTGAAACGAACGTACAAGTTACCCGCGGGTGTGCGGTGGTCACCCGAGAAGCCGCTCGGAGACGCGTACGCGCACACGGCGTGGGCCGCGTGTGTCGTCGAGGTCGAAACCAATTCCGTCACGTTCAGCGCGCGTGTGCGCGGCGTCTGGATCTGTGTCGACGGAGGCGAGATCGGAAGCTTCGAAAACGCGTACCGGTCGATCGAGAGGTCGATCGTCGCGTCGCTTGGGTGGAGTTCGACCGAGGACGTTTCGTTTACCGCCGGTGCGATATCGCGCATCGCTTACCCGGTTGTCGCCTCGCCGCATCGCGCGCGGCCCGACTCGATCTGGGTCGACTTCATCGCGTCGAACGAGCCAATCAAGGGAATCGGCGAGCTTCCGGCGAACTGCGTACCGGCGGCGTACTGCGCGGCGGTAACGCAAGCGACCGGCCGTTACGTGGATACGATACCCGCGACGCCCGACGTGATCTACGCGTACCTGGAGGAAGAATGAGAGTTCACTTCGTCCTGAACGAACAAGCCGTGGAACTCGACGTCGAACCCGACGCGCGCTTGGTCGACGTTCTCCGATCGGAACTCAGGCTTTCCGGGACGCGCCCGAGCTGCCGCGAGGGGTATTGCGGCTCGTGTATAGTACTGCTCGACGACCGGATAGTCCCGTCGTGCCTTACACCGATTTTTCGTGTGCTCGGAGGTACCGTCACGACGATCGAAGGCTTCATGAAGACGAGCGAGTACGCGGACATCGAAAAAGGGTTCCAGCTCGCGCGCATGGACCCGTGCCGGTTTTGTGCCGCGGGCAAGGTGCTGAGCACGCACGAGTTCATCGCGACACATCCCTCGCCCACGCGCGAGCAGATACGCGCGGCGGCCGAATCGGTATGGTGCCGATGCACGAGCTACACAAACTACTCGAAGGCGATCCGCCTTGCCGCCGAAGTGCGACGGAGGAGAACTCATGCGCGCAGACGACGCTAAAACGCGCGTTTTTCTCCCGGTCACGTTGAACGAGATGCTTCAGTTCTACCGCCGGATCCCCGACGCGACGATCTGCGCGGGAGGAACGCACGTTTTCCGGTCGACACCGGAAAACTCGGCAACGGAGTTCATCTCGCTGCACGGCGTAGAGGAACTCAGGCGCGTCAACCGGACCGAACGATACATCGAGATCGGTGCCGCGACGCCGTTTCGTGACGTTCTGACGATCGGAAAAAAGTTACTGCCGCGCGTCTTGACGAACGCGATCGAGAGGATCGGACCTCCGGGAATACGAAACATCGCGACGCTCGGCGGCAATCTCTGCGTGAAGGACCACGTGCTCACGGCCCATCCGGTCCTGCAAATCCTCGACGCGCGTGTCGAAGCGCGGCGTCACGGCTCGAGCGGTCGGTGGATTCCGATCGGACGCCTACGCGGCTCCGACGGCTCGCTGGAAATCGAGGACGGCGAGATCCTCACGAAAATTCGGGTTCCGATCGAAAGCTGGAGCGCGGACGCGTTCGAGACGTTCGGCGATTTTGGGGGTGCAAACCCGATGGTGCTGTGCGCGGTCGCACGGGTCGCGAAAGGCTTCCTGACGGAATTCCGGCTTGCGTTTCTCGTCGCGGGCACGGCGATGATCCGCAACCGCGAGCTCGAAGCCGAGCTCGTCGGCCGAAGGGTTCCCCTCTCGGATCGCGAGACCGCGGTGTATCAGGAACGGATGGTCGAGAGTTTCAGCGAACGCCGCTCGAACACGATCGAGCGCGAGCGGGCGCGCAGATTCATCGCGTGGTTCCTCGACCGAATCAACCGTAAACGCGCCGCGACCTAGAAGGGCAGCATATTAGCGCTTTACATCCGAACACGATCGGGACTACTATGTTTCCGATGCCGTGAGGAACTGGGAGAAGCATCGCGTGTCGGATTTTGTTCACCTGCACACACACTCAGACTTCAGTCTGCTCAAAAGCGCCGCGACGATCCCGGGGCTTGTCGCGCGTGCGCGAGAGCTTGGAATGAGCCATCTCGCGCTGACCGACGACGCGAACATGTTCGGCGCGCTGCAGTTCTACAACGAGTGCCGCTCGTCCGAGAACGGCCCGCCGATCACGCCGATCCTCGGCTGCGACATGAACATCACCGACGGAAAAAGAACCGACCGGGACTCAAAAAACTCCTCGCGCGTCGTTCTGCTCGCGAAGGACGCGGTCGGATACCGGAATCTTCTCCAGCTCAGCTCGCTCGCGTACACCGAGGGGTTCTACTATCGACCGAGAATCGACGACGAGCTGATCGAGAAGTTCGCCGACGGGCTGATCGCGCTCACGGGTTCGATCTCGGGCGACATACCCGCGTTGATCCTGCAGAATCGTTTCGACGACGCCGA
>PXBQ01000071.1 GCA_003566875.1 Spirochaetaceae bacterium
CCGAGATCGCGAAAAACGCTCGGCGAGCCGGCCGCCGTCTCGCGACACTCGATGCCGCGACGAAAAACGCCGCGCTCGCCCGGATCGGCGAGGAACTCAACGCCCACGCGAATGAGGTTTTTTCGGCCAACTCGCGCGACCTCGCGCACGCCGAAGAGAACCACCTGGCAGCGCCGCTCAAAAAACGGCTTGCGGTGAACGAGGACAAACTCGCCGAGATCATCCGCGGCGTCGAAGCGCTTCGCGCGCTACCCGAACCGGTCGGTCGCGTGCTGGAGGCACGCGAACTCGACACCGGACTCGAGCTCTACCGGAAATCGGCGCCGATCGGAGTCATCGGGGTGGTGTTCGAGTCTCGCCCGGATGCGCTCGTTCAGATATCGACGCTCTGTCTCAAGAGCGGGAACGCGGTGATTCTCAAAGGCGGCAGCGAGGCGGCGGAAACGAATCGTGCGCTCGCCCGGATAATCGGTACTGCCTCTCTCTCGGCGGGATTGCCCGACGGCTGGATCTCACTGCTTGAAACGCGCGAGGATGTCGGGCTGATGTTGCGTGAGGACGCGTACATCGATCTCATCGTGCCACGCGGGTCGAACGAGTTCGTGCGTCACGTGATGAACTCTACGCGGATTCCCGTACTCGGGCACGCCGACGGCGTATGCCACGTGTACGTCGACGCCGATGCCGACATGACGTGCGCACTCGACATCGTCGACGACTCGAAGACGCAGTACGTCGCGGTGTGCAACGCCGCCGAGACGATCCTCGTCCATCGCGCGGTCGCGGAAGATTTCTTGCCGGCGATCGCCGAGAGGTTCGCGGGTCGCGTGAAGATACTCGGGTGTCCCGAAACGAGGCGAATCCTCCCCGCGGTCGACGCCGCGAGCGACGACGACTGGTCTGCTGAGTACCTCGATTACCTCGTCGCTGTCCGAGTCGTCGACGACGTAATCGCGGCGGTCGAGCATATTAACACATACGGCTCGGGGCATACCGACGCAATCGTCACGACCGATCGCGCGCGCGCGGAGTGGTTCATGACCGCGGTCGACTCGGCGAGTGTATTCCACAACTGTAGTACACGGTTCGCCGACGGGTATCGGTACGGGCTCGGTGCGGAGCTTGGGATCGCGACCGGTAAGATCCACGCGCGTGGTCCGGTCGGGCTTGACGGCCTGTTGAGCTACAAGTGGCAGATGTACGGTGCGGGTCACATTGTGAGCGACTACACCGGCGCTGCGGCGCGGCCGTTCACGCACCGCGCGTTGGACGCGCGCGAGCAGTAGTGGTGCGCGATTTTTCCGATGTCACACGTGTCGTCGTCAAGATCGGCACGAACGTGCTCACTCTCAACGATCGGCTCGACGAGTCGTATATTTTTTCGATCGCAGAAGAGATCAACGCGGTTCGGCGCGAGCGGCGCGACGTTCTGATCGTCACCTCGGGCGCGATCGGTATGGGAGCACGCGAGCTGGGGCTCTCCGGCCGCGTGACGGGGGTTCGTCGGCGCCAAGCGTGCGCGGCGATCGGTCAACCGATCCTCATGAACACGTACAAGGCGGCGTTTGCGCGACACGGAGTAAGCGTCGCGCAGGTCTTGCTGACGCGCGAGGTTCTGAACAATCGGAAATCGTTTCTCAATCTGAAGAATTCGGTCGAAGAGCTGATCGCGTTGGGGGTCGTTCCGATCTTCAACGAGAACGACTCGGTCTCGACCGCGGAGATCGGTACCGCGTTCGGCGACAACGATCAGCTTTCCGCGCTGATTGCGAGCAAGGTCGACGCAGGTCTGCTCGTAATGTTAAGCGACGTCGACGCGTTGTACGAGAGCAACCCACGGACGAATGCCGACGCGCGGAGGATAGAGTCTGTCGAGACGGTTACCGACGAGATCATCGCCGCAGCCGGCGGAGCGGGTACCCTGCACGCGACTGGAGGTATGCAGACAAAGATCAACGCCGTGAAAATCGCCGAAAAAGCGGGCTGCCGCGTCGTGATCGCTGCCGGACGCGAGGCTAATATTCTCACGCGGATCCTCCGCGGAGAGTCGGTCGGAACGGTCTTTCTCGCGCGGCTGCGTCTCAAGAGCCGGATACGGTGGATTCTGAACACGGTTCCGTCGGGCAAAATCGCGATCGACGACGGCGCTATCGCGGCTCTGCGACGGCGCAGCAGCCTCTTGCCGACCGGGATCCGGACCGTGACCGGTAACTTCGCCGCCGGAGACGTCGTGATGCTCGTCGACTCGATGAACTCGGAGACCGCGAAGATCGTGACGTCTTTCGGAAGCGATGAGCTGCGTCGGTTAATCGGGCGGCACTCGTCGGAGATCGCGGCGATTTTAGGTCCGGGCCGCCGCGACACGATAGCCCCCCCTGAGGACATAGTTTTTTTAGAATAAATATAGTAAATAGATTTAATTTACCGACCCGACGATTGACAGGCGGCGCTTTCCGCTTTATCCTTTGCCGGTGGTGCGTCTACCCGAGCGCCACGCAATTCATTCCCGAGTTTGAAGTATTCTCATAATCGACTAACGGGAACCAAGGAGCACGTATGAAAGAGTTTCTTTCCGATAATTTCTGCCTGAATTCCGAAACGGCACGTACGCTATACTTCTCGTACGCGGCGGAGATGCCGATTTTCGACTACCACTGCCACATACCACCGGAACAGATCGCCACGAACCATCGTTTTGAGAACCTCACCGACATCTGGTTGCGCGGCGATCACTACAAATGGCGCGCGATGCGCGCAAACGGGGTCTCGGAAGACCTCATTACCGGTGACGCATCCGATCGCGAGAAGTTCCAGGCGTGGGCCGAGACTGTACCCTACACGATCGGTAACCCGTTGTATCAATGGACGCATCTCGAGCTTCGCCGTTACTACGGGATCACCGACATCCTTGACGGTGACACGGCGCAGAGCGTTTGGGACCGCGCGAACGAGATAATTCGTTCACCTGAAGGTTCGACTCAAGCGATTCTGAAACAGATGAACGTCAAGTTGGTCTGCACGACCGACGATCCATCCGATTCGCTCGAGCATCACGCGGCAGTCGCAGCCGAAGGGACGTGTCCGGCAACGGTGCTTCCGGCGTTTCGCCCGGACAAGGCGTACGGCACCGATGATCCGGCGACGTGGAACACCTACCGGAAAAAATTGGAAGGCGCGTCCGGCGTGCCGATCACGAGCTTCCAGTCGCTGCGAGAGGCGCTCGAGG
>PXBQ01000265.1 GCA_003566875.1 Spirochaetaceae bacterium
CCGCGGGGCGGCTCGGTCGCGTTGTACGTCGAGATCATGCCACACGCGACGATCCGCCCGTGCCGATTCATGTTCGCGATCGCGGCCTCGAGATGCGCGCCGCCGACGTTGTCGAAGTACACGTCGATTCCGTCCGGAAAACGGTTTTTCAGCTCGGCCGTGAGGTCCGCGGTTTTCTTGTAGTTGAACGCGTCGACGCGCGCGCGATCGGTGAGCCACCCGACCTTCCGCTCGGAGCCCGCGCTGCCGACGACACGGCAACCGTGAAGCCGCGCGATCTGACAGACCGTCGAACCGACCGCACCGGCGGCACCGGAGACAAAGACCGACTCTCCACGTTCGAGCGCGCCGATCGTCAATAACCCGACGTACGCGGTCAACCCGGGCATCCCGAGCACCCCGAGGTACGCCGAGAGCGGCGTCTCACCGCTCTCGATGCGCGCGAGCTCGTCAGGTCGCGCGCGGTAGTACTCGCGCCAGCCGTACCCACCGAGCACAAACGCGCCGACCGGCAACGCCGGATCTCGGGACTCGATCACTTCGCCGACGCAGCCGCCGCGCATCGCCTGCCCGGGCGGCCACGGATCGGCGTACCCGCGCGCCGCGGATATCCGTCCTCTCATGTACGGATCGACCGAGAAGAACCGGGTGCGAACGAGCACCTCGCCTTCGGCCGGTTTCGTGACCGGCACGACGACGAGTTCAAAATCGCCCTCGACCGGTAGACCGGTCGGATTCCGTCGCAGGTGTATCTCTCGTCCTTTCTCGGGGTGACTCATAAAAACCTCCTGAGTTTCTCGAACAGCAGATTCCACGCGGCATTGTTCTCGATGTCGAAGACGCGAACCATCTTCCCGTTCGGCCGGGAAAAATCGAACTGCATATGTTCATCCATTCTCGGAACGTTCGTCACCTCTTCCCGGCAGATGCCGGGGTCGATCAGGTACGCGATGTCACCCATGTCAAAAAACCCTTTGTCGTCGCGCGCAAACCACGGCTCCTGGTCGCGAAAGTCGTGAAGGAACGCGCCGAGCCGGCCGAGTGGCCGCAGGACCTCGCGCGACAAGGCGTACGGGATCGTGAGGTGCGTCCCGGTGTCGAACCAGACGAGCGGCACGCGGCTCGCGAGCAATGTGCGCGCGGCGTGAATGTCGCCCTTGACGTTGAACTGAACCGAGCGCGTGGGCCACGTGAAGTCGCTGCGCGCGTGAAAAACAAATCGAACGTTCTCCGCGATCGAGGGATCCATCAGAATCGCCGACGCCGAACTCGTCGCGGCGCCGAGAATCACGACCCAGAGCGGATCGTCGGGTGACGCGGCGCGCGCTTCTTCGATCATGAAATCGGCTCCGTCGCCCGGGCTCGGGTGACCGAAGTACTGCATCGGCGGGCATCCGTGCACGACTTTCACCGCGTCCAGCATGCCTGCAGCGTCGAGAATCGAATGCGCGAGCTCGACGGACTTCTCGATGCTTCCCGGCCCCGCGCCGGGCCGCGAGTTATTGAAGTGAGCCGCGGAAATGCCTTTGAGATCGAACCGGTCGGGCGAAGCGAGTGCCGACGCGATCGCGTAGAAGTCGTCGATCTCGTTTCCGACGTCCGAGTCGATTACGAGCCGGAGCCGCGTACCGGCCGGCGGAACGGCCGGCACAAGCCGGTCCACGCGAACCCAGGTATCCGATGTAGTGCGTCGATCCATGGGCGGATTCTACCACGCGATCGAGTTGTCGGTCAGCGGGCGTCGGCAGGTAGTTCCGACGCGGGACCTCGCGCACCCGGACGTCGGAACGGTGAGCGCTGACCGAACAGTTGCGCGGAACGGCTGGATTCGAGAACGACAACGGAACGCGTGCCCGACCGGAGTTTCCCGTTTCCTGACGGAGCCTTAAGTAGCGCGAAGCAGCGAGACGAGCTGCGCACGGTTTCGTGCACCCGCTTTGCGAAAAATCCGCGAAACATGAGTCTTGACCGTCGGGATCGAGATAAACAGGAGGTCCGCGATCTCGTCGTTCGATAATCCACGCGCGATCAACGCGGCGACGTCGATTTCCCGGTTCGACAACGCGAATCGAACACACGCATCGTGGGCGACATGCTGCTCCGACTTTTCGTGAAAGGAGATCAGGTAACCGACAGTGTCGTCCCACATATCGTCGATCCGGATAATCCGCGCCGGGGCCAAGAACTCCCGGTTTTCCTGGACAATCGGAACGTCGCACTCGGCGACCGCGTCGGCCGCGCTCTCGACGCGCAGAAACGAATCATCGAGCGATCCACCGTTCCGAAAAAAAGGCATGCCGTCGGAGCCACGAATCACCGGAGCGAGTCCGAAAGCGGCACCGGCCGATTCGTTCGAGTACGCCGTACTCCGATCGGCCGAGACGAAGGAAGCGGGCTGAACCGTGCGCTCGACTACCTCACGAACGCGGCCTATGACACTCACGTGACCGGTGATCGATCGAACCATAAACACGACAAAGACCAAAACGCCGGTCAAGACGAGATCCGCCTCGAATGACATGGCGTGCGCATCGATGCCGCCGGGACGGTGATGGAACAGCAAACTCATACCGACAAGGATCACCGAGGCCACCCCGTAGCGCGAACGCTTCTTGAGCGCGTTCGTCACGACGTACGGAACGTACAAAACCTTGAGAGGACTCGCGGATCCCTGCGATAACCCGACAAAAACGTGGATGACCGCCGCGATCACGACAAGATCGAAGAGGTCCAACGCAGAGTGCATCGCTTTAGAGCGACGCCGCGTTGCGCCGACGAGAGCGATAATCACGACAAGAGGGATCACCATCGCGGACACGTACGCTCCGCGCCGGATTTCACTCGGGATAACGGGGACAAGCATCGTTGCAGCCATCGTCACCAGTACCACGGTGATCAGTTGAGCTGTCGCGATCGAAGCCCGCGGGGTCGCGAACACGGAGAAATCGCTGTCGAGTTTAATCGCTTGTGACGATCGCCACGCGGCGATCGCGCCGGAAAATACAAGAAGCGCCCCCGGTAGGTACCAGGAGATCATCACCGCGTGAAACAAACCGCGACCGTACGTGAACCGGCGCAACGTATCGAAGAAAACGAACGTCACGCCAAGATCGAGAAGCGCCATCGTGGCGTTGCCGATCATTGCCGCCGCCGCGGCGCCAAAAACATGATAGGGCGAACGAGTTGCCAAAAAAACGATGAAACTCAACATCATCAGCG
>PXBQ01000234.1 GCA_003566875.1 Spirochaetaceae bacterium
GATCGGGTGGGTGACCGGAGTGAAATGTTACGGTGTCTCGGGCATGGACGACGTCTGGGGGGCACTGGACTACTACCGTATGTCGGTCTTGATGCGCAAGGCGCGAGATTTTGGGCTGCCCGTGCTGTTGCACGCCGAGGACGCCTCGTACGTCAACAACGCCACCGCCGCCGCGCGCGCAGCCGGTGCCGACGCCATTCAGTGGTACCTAAGCCGCCCCGAGATCGCCGAAATTCTCGCGGTCCGGAGCGCCGTCGCGATAGCCGAAGAAACGGATGCTGAACTGCACATCGTGCACCTGGGAACGGGCAAGGCGGCCGAGGCGGTTGCGCAGAGTTCGGAGCGGATCAGCGGAGAGACCTGTCCGCACTACCTCGAGTTCACGCTGGACGACTACCTCGCACACGGCGCGGTCATGAAGATCGCCCCACCGGTCAAGTCCGGCGGAAACCGGGAACGGCTGTGGCAGTTGCTCGCCGACGGCAGCATCTCGTTCGTCGCCTCCGACCACGCCCCCGGCACTGTTGAGGAAAAATCGGGGACCGATATCTGGCGGAACAGTTGCGGTATCCCGGGCGTCGGTACGTTGTTGCCGTACACGCTCGCTCGAGGATACATCGAAGGCCGACTCAGCCTTGCGCGTTACCTCGAGGTGATCAGTGAAAACGCCGCGCGCCGTTTCGGTTTGTGGGACCGCAAGGGCTCTATTGAACTCGGCAAACACGCCGATCTGGTGTTGATCGACCCCGACTCGACCTGGACGGTCCACGGCCGTCGGTTTTTCTCGAAGGGCCACCAGACTCCGTTTGAAGGGATGAAGCTTCCCGGTCGCGTGGAAAAGACGCTCGTGCGTGGCCGGATCGTTTTTGATCGTTCAGAGCTGACCGACTACAACGCCGTGGAAGCGCCGCTCACCGACGCGGCCGGCTGGGGTGAACTGCAAAAACCGGCGAAATAGATTACACCGGACAAACAGAAGGAACCATATTTGAGTGATCGCATGCGACCATTGCCTTTTTCTCAGCTCTTGACCAGGATTCTGGACGAGTATGAACACCAGCATTCGGTGTTCGGCATCGACTCCGCCCAGTTTTTCACCAAAACCAATCGCCGCCGCGCGACGCTGGTCGGTACGCCGTGCGATACGGTCCTCGGCCCGGCCGCGGGACCGCATACCCAGCTTGCGCAGAACATCGTAGCGTCGTACCTGGTCGGCAGCCGCTTTATTGAGCTCAAGACGGTCCAGATTCTTGACGCGCTTGAGATCGAAAAACCGTGCATCGATGCGGCCGACGAGGGCTTCAACACCGAGTGGTCGAGTGAACTCAGCCTCGACCTGGCCTGGCAGGAGTACGCCAAAGCCTGGATCGTACTGCATCTTCTGGATGTCTTTTTCGGCCCCGATCGCTCGACGCCGCCCGGCTTCGTGTTCTCGATGAGCGTCGGCTATACGATGGAAGGAATCACCAACCCACGGATGGACCGGTACCTCAGCCGCATGATGGATAGTTCGGCCGAACCTTTGTTTACGCGGTGGTTGGACGAAGCGCGGCAGATCGTACGCCGGCCGCGGGTTACGGATCGGGTGGACGCGGTGACGGCCAGGATCGACGCTATCTCGGGCCGAATCTGTTCGAACGTGACGCTCTCCACTATGCACGGCTGTCCGCCGGACGAGATCGAGTCGATCTGCAGTTACATGCTCGACGCAAAGCGCCTGCATACCTTCGTCAAGCTCAACCCGACGCTTCTGGGGTTCGACACCGTTCGGTCGATCCTCGACCGGACCGGGTACTCGTACGTGAACCTTCCCGCCGAAGGGTTCGCGCACGACCTGTCGTTTCCTCAGGCTGTGGGCATCGTCGACCGGCTCAAAAAGCGAGCCGCCGAGCGGGGGCTTTTGTTCGGCGTCAAACTGACGAACACGCTCGGCACGAAAAACACCAAAGGTGTACTGCCGGGTTCGGAAATGTACATGTCGGGGCGAGCCTTGTATCCGTTGTCGATCACCGTGGCGGCGCGGCTGGCCGAGCAGTTCGATGGTGACCTTCCGATTTCGTTTTCCGGCGGAATCTCGGTGCACAACGTCGCCGCGGTGTTTGCCACCGGTATCCGGCCGATCACGGTCGCAACAGACCTCTTGAAACCCGGTGGGTACGTCCGTTTGAAACAGATGGCCGATATTCTGGAACGCGGCGAAGACGCGTTGTGGCACCGCGAGCGCATCGACGTGCCGGCTTTGTCGCGACTGGCCGGTGAGTCTGTCGAGGCCGCGTTCGTGCGCAAGGAGTTTCGCGGTTTCCAGGCGGTCGCCGTCGATCGTCCGCTGCCGCTTTTCGACTGCGCCGTTGCCCCGTGTATCACGGCGTGCGCGATCGGCCAACCGGTGCCGGATTACATCAGGCTGGTCGGCGAGGGCCGTTACGCCGAAGCCCTGGCTTTGATTTACGAGCGAAACGCGCTTCCGGCGATAACCGGGAACATCTGCGACCACCAGTGCCAATTGAACTGCACGCGCCTCGACTACGAAGGAGCCGTTCAGATTCGCGAGATGAAGCGCCTCGCCGTGGAGAACGGATCCTCCGATTTCGCGCGGTTCCTGCCTCCGGTTTCCGAACCCCGCGGTGTCCGGGTTGCGGTGATCGGCGCCGGCCCATCGGGTTTGTCGGCGGCGTACTTCCTCGCGCGCGAAGGTTTCTCGGTCACCGTATTTGAGCGCGAAGAATCGGCGGGCGGCGTGGTGGCGCACGTGGTGCCGCACTTCCGAGTCCCTCGAGAGGTACTGGAGTCCGATATCTCGTTCATTTCCGGACTCGGGGTCCAGTTTGAGTTCGGCTGTTCTCCGGGCTTTTCGGTCGAGCACCTCAAGGAATCGGGGTTCGCGTACGTCTGTATCGGAATCGGTACGTACCGGCCGAAACCGCTGCCGTTTGGGGCCGACGATCCCCGAGTTTTCTCGTCGATACCGTTCCTGCAACAGTTCAACCGCGACCCTTCGGTACTCAGCCTCGGAGCCGACGTCGCCGTAGTCGGCGCGGGCGACACCGCGATGGATACCGCCCGGGCGGCGCTGCGCTGCCCGGGCGTAGAACGCGTGCGTATCGTCTACCGCCGCGATCGCTCCCAGATGCCGGCGAGTCGCGAAGAGGTCGAGTCGGCCGAGGCCGACGGCATCGAGTTCAACCTGTTGCGTAACCCCGAGTCGTTCGCGCCCGAC
>PXBQ01000169.1 GCA_003566875.1 Spirochaetaceae bacterium
CCGACGCCCGCGCCGACACCCGAACAGTACCGCGAAACGGTGCTCGCGATCCTTTCGGAGCCGAACGTCGCGTCGAAAGAGGACCTGATCCGTCAGTACGATCACGAGGTGCAGGCCGGATCGGTCGTGAAGCCGTTCTGTGGTCCAGACGCGGACGGGCCGACCGACGGTGCGGTGTATCGGCCGAAGTACGACTCTCGCAAGGGGATCACGATTACACACGGGATTTGTCCACGGTACAGCCGGTACGACACGTACAGGATGGCGGCGTGCGCGGTCGATGAGGCGTACCGGGCACACATCGCATTGGGTGGCGACCCCGACGCAGCGTACGCGCTCGACAATTTCTGCTGGCCGGACCCCGTGCTGTCGGCCGAGACCCCCGACGGCGAGTACAAAGCCGCCCAGCTCATCCGGGCGTGCGAGGCGCTTTACGAGTACTGCACGAGCTATCGCGTGCCGCTGATCTCCGGCAAAGATTCGATGAAGAACGACGCGCGGATGGGCGGAAAGAAAGTCTCGGTCTTGCCGACCCTTCTCATCACGCTGATCGGTACGATCCCGGATATCGCTCGGGCGGTTACGAGCGACTTCAAACGTCCGGGCGACGTTGTGTACCTCGCCGGACTTACTCGCGCTGAACTCGGCGGATCGGTCCTCGAACAGCTTATCGCGAGAACGCGCGAGCGAGTAAACCTCGGTGAGGCGCCGCTCCCGCGCGTCGACGAGGCCATGCCGGTCTACCGTGCGCTGTTCGGCGCGGTCGGGTCGGGTCTTATCGCGTCGATGCACGACGTCTCCGACGGAGGACTCGCCGCGTGTGTCGCCGAGTCCGCTCTTGCCGGCCGGTACGGGGCCGAGATCCAACTGGACGATGTGCCGCGAGCGGTTGCGCCTGATCGAGAAGTGAACTGCTCCGAGCTGCTGTTCTCCGAGTCCGCGGGGCGAATCCTCGTCACCGTGAGTCCGGCCGACGCGGCCGAATTTCAGGAAAGTGTGGCCGGGTTACCGGTCCGGCGGATCGGACGCGTCACCGATAAACCGGAAATCCGCTTTCTCGCCGGCGGCGTGAGTATCTGTTCCGTAGGGCTCCAAGCGGTCGAGGGCGCGTGGAACGTCCTGAGAAACGGAGGAATTGAGGGATGAGCCGGTCGAAGCCTTTGGTCTGCGTGTTATCTGGAAACGGAATCAATGCCGACCGCGAGCTCGCGCACGCGTTCAGTTACGTCGGAGCCGAAGCGCGACACGAACACGTTCAGGACGTTTTCAGGAATCCCGCGTTACTCGACCAGTATTCGATTCTTGCGTTTCCGGGCGGGTTTTCGTACGGGGACCATCTCGGGTCCGGGCAGGTACTCGCGGCGCTGTTCGCGCACGGGAGCGAGTCCGCAATCGAGCGGTTCGTCGAGTCGGGAAAGCTCGTGCTGGGCATCTGTAATGGTTTCCAGGTCTTGACCAAACTTGGCGCGTTGCCGAACATCGGGGGCGCCCGACACCGGCAAGCGTCGCTAGTCCACAACTCCGGTGGGACGTTCGTCGATGCTTGGGTCACCATCAAAACGAACGACTCGAACCCGTCGCCGTGGCTCACGGGTTTAGGCGAATTCGATGTCCCGATTCGCCACGGCGAAGGGCGGTTCGTTGCACCCGAGCTGATCGACCGGATCGTCGGCGAGAACCACGTTGCTTTTTCGTACACGGGAGGCAACCCGAACGGCTCGGAGCGGAATATCGCCGGGATAACCGATCCGACCGGGCGGATCCTCGGGATGATGCCGCATCCCGAAGCGTTCCTCTACCGTGAAAACCACCCGCGTTGGGGCCGCGAGAAGTTGGCGCGGGAGAACGCGCTCGAGATATTTCGCAACGCAGTGAATTATTCGGGCGTTATTTGATTTAATTCGGTATTTTCCTTACTATATTTAACGAGGATATGAAGAACGTTATGCTTGTCGAAGCGGAAATATGGACAGTTGCACGAACGGACAAAGGCAATGCCGTACTGGTCAAACCCTTGGGGTCAGAACGCGCGGTGCCCATATTCATCGGACCGCTTGAAGCCCAATCGATTTTGATCGGGCTGGGGAACGTGCCGATGCCGCGTCCGTTAACGCACGACCTGTTCATATCGATCATGGAAAAGCTCAGCGTCACGGTCGACAGGGTGGAGATCACCGAACTCAAGGACGGTACGTTCTACTCGAGAATTCTTCTGAAACAGGGAATGAAGAAGATACCGGTCGATTCGCGCCCGTCGGATGCGCTCGCCCTCGCGGCACGTCTGCACTGTCCGCTGTACATCTCCGAAACCGTCGTCGATGAAGCCGGTGTCGCGGTGAATCTGATCGCGGAGGAAGAGGGCGACGTCGCCGTCAATGTCCAAGACGATAAAAAAACGACGCTTGAGGCCGAACTCAAACGTGCGGTTGACGAGGAAAACTACGAAGAAGCCGCGCGCCTGCGCGATCAGATCAACGACTTGTAACGGTCAAGACTTCCGGTTTTCCTTATAGACTCTCACGGTCGTATTTGAGTCACCGAATCGATCAGTCGAGTGAACTCCTTCATCCCTTCGTTCCCGATAAGGTGGTTCGAGAACACCGCGGTCTCGAACAGCACGATGATTCGATCGGTCTTCTCGCGATGCGCTGGGAAGCTTGCGCCGAGTTTGTCGCCGTACTCCTCGGGCGTCTCGTGCCGGAGGTACGGAGTCCCGTTTTCGCGCGACCACGCCATCAGCCGGTAGAAGCGCTCGGAGATCTCGTCGAGTTCTTTTCTCTTCTCGCGCGAGACTCGACGACGTCCGAGGCCCGCGATCGCGTTCGGGTCGGCCTCGTCGACGCGAACGCGTGCTCCGCGACGACGCCGGTGTTTCAGACGGAACATCGTGAGACGCACGACCATTCGCACGTACCGTGCGAACGCCGACAAAACTTTCAAGACCGTATCGTACGGCTTGAACCGTCGCAGTCGTTCGCGGAACGATGTCGAGAAAAATGGGATAATGAGGAAAATTACCGCTCCGACGATCAAACCAAGATAAAAAAGACGCCGGAGGATCAACAAGACCAGAAGCAGCCAAGGGGCCGGCGCGCGTTCCTCATCGAGTCCGTGGAGTTCGTCGAGCATGCCCGGCCGGTCCAAACTCGGCGATACGGGCGTACGTGGAGGCGGTGCTTCCATCGGTTCCATCTCCGGAATCAACGACCGGAGCCA
>PXBQ01000411.1 GCA_003566875.1 Spirochaetaceae bacterium
CCGACCATGAATAACGTGTTCCGGTACCCGGTCCAGATCAAACGGTTGCGGAATACGGCTTGATACGCCGCCAGGTCGAAGCCCAATGGCCAGAAAATCAAACCTTGATGCGCCATCAGGCGAAAACCGTTCGAGAGCGACGCCATCGCGATATGAATCAACGGGTACACGGTCACGAGAGTAATCAAAGCGAGCAGCAGATGGTTGAATATGTCGAACGTCGTACCGGCAATCGTGTATTTGTACTTCATGCAAATTCTCCTAGAACAGCGACGTCTGTTTCATGCGCGTCGAGATCCAGTTTGCGGTCAGAAGGAACGAAAAGTTCGCGACCGAGTTGAACAGACCGACGGCGGTACTGTAGCTCCACGCAAGATCGATCAATCCACGCCGGTACACGAACGTACTGATCACGTCGGCGGTCTCGTAAATCCCGGGATTATACAAGAGAATAATCTTCTCGTACCCGATCGTCATGAGGTTTCCCATACGTAGAATCAACAGGATGATAATCGTCGGCGCGATCGATGGAAGCGTGATGTGCCAGAGTTTGTGTCCGCGGTGCGCACCGTCGATCGTCGACGCCTCGTAGAGCCCCGGGTCGATCGAGGTGAGAGCCGCCAAGTAGATAATCGTGCCCCACCCAACCTGCTGCCAGATCTCTGAGATCACGTACAACGGGACGAAGTGCCCCGGTCGTTGCAGCATACTCACGCGGTCGCCGCCGAACGAGACGATAATATCGTTGATGACACCTCTGGTTTGCGTGAAATCGATGATCATACCAGCGATCACGACGATCGAAATGAAGTACGGGATGTATGTGAGGCTCTGGACGGTACGTTTATAGAACGCGCTGCGCACTTCGTTCAACAGGAGCGCAAGAATGATCGGCGCCGGGAACCCCCAAAACAGGTTCGCAAGACTTATCGTGACCGTATTCCGGAGGACACGCCAGAAATAAAACGACTGGAAAAAGTCGCGGAAGTGCTGGAACCCGACCCACGGGCTGCCCCAAATACCGAGTCCTGGTGAGAACTGTTTGAAAGATATGATTGCACCGTACATCGGCATGTAGTGAAACAGAAAAAAATACAGGACCACCGGAAAGGCCATCAGGTACACATACTTGTTCCTGATGAAGTCCTTCCGGAGGTTCACGCGAACTTTCATGCGCGAGTTGAGTGCGCTCAACGCGTCGTTTGTAACATCGGCCATCGAGGCCTCCTTCCTTCTTTACCCGTCTATCGAACCGGATTCCAAAGCAAGACGGGGCGAAACGCCCCGTCTTGCGTGTTTCAAACTTAACTCGTACCGAGTGATTCGCAGCCGCGTTAGCGAGCGTTGAACCGGTCGAGCGCGGCCTGTTGAATCGCGATCGCTTCTTCGACGCCCATCCGGCGCAGCTGCGCGCGGTACTGGTCGAAGTTCGAGAGCGGCTCGTCGCCGACGATGAATCGAACGAACATCTCGTCCGCGTACGTGTTGACCTCGGTCATGATCGCCGAGAGCCTCTGGCTCTCTTGCGGGGTCGGTGTGACCGGCGGCATGATGTTGTTCTCGGCGTCGGTCCGGAACCACTTCTCGAGCGCGTCGCGCTGTTGGTCGCGACCAAGGTACTGAACGATGTAGCGCTCGTCCTGCACGATCGGTCCGCTGTACACCGCGCGCGTGTACATACCGAGGCCGTTCGCGACACCCCAGTCCGGGTTGTTCATAATAACGTCGGAGTACTGAGGGAATCCGTCGACCATGTTGTAGCTCTCGCCTTCGATACCGAAGTTGAACAGCATGTGGCCCTCGGCGCCGTACGCGTAGTCCGCCCATTCGGCGACAAGCGCAGGGTTGCTCGCCTTGCCGCTGATCGCGAGACCGTTGCCCGGGAGCGGGAAGTCGCGTTGACCGCTGAACGGCATCTCACCCGCGCGTCGCACGGGATACGGTGCGGCGACGAGGTCGAAGTTCGGGTCGTCGCGCTTTCCGTCGAGGAACACGCCGATGTTACTTCCGGTATACCCGATGAACGCGCCCGCTCGGTCGTTGAGGACCTTCGCGTTGAACGCGGGGTTATCGTTCGTGATGAACTCGGGGTCGATTAGTCCGTTCGCGTACCAGCGGCGGAACAGCTCGAGGAACTCGCGGTACGCGGGCTCGTACTGGCCGAACTTCACGACGTTGTTGTCGCGGAAGAAGTTCATCCGGAGCCCGAACGCGCTGACCCACGCGGGACCGGTCTTGACCTGACGGCCGCCGCTCGCGAACCCTGTCATCGTCAACGGACCCTGGACGCCTTTCTGATCGCGCATCGCGGTGAGAACCGTTTCCCAGTCGTCGAGCGTAACGGGAACATCAAGGTTCAACTCGTCGAGCCAGTCGGCGCGCAGAGCCGGTCCAAAGAACACAAGAAGGCTTCCGTGGCCGCGGATGAACGGGAACATGTACTGAGTACCGGCGTCGGTCCGCGCTCCCTTGTCCCAGTCCGGATTCGCCGCCATGAGCGCGTTGAAGTTCGGCGCGTTGTTCGCGATAACATCGTTCAACGCGATAATGACACCATCATCGAGCGCTTTCTGCGGCCCACCCGGGTATCCGGTCCAGCCTCGATAGATCGCGTCCGGAAGATCGTCGGCCGCAATCATCAGGTTGAAGAACTCCTGATCGCCACCCGCCGGCGGATGTACCCACTCGACCTCGATTCCGGTCCGACGCTGCAACTCGGTGTACAACGGCGTTCCGCCCAAGTCTTCGACGAACGTCGCGATGTTCTCCCAGAGTCCATCGTACACGCTGATTGTTCGTGCCGTTGCGGCGGTTTCGGTCTTGCCGGCGGCCGGCAGGATCATCGCGACGGCGACGATCAAGACCAGTAAGAGCAATGCTCTTTTCATAAGTGCCTCCCTTAGGGATATTTTCGGGTCTCAAAACCCGGTCCCTAGTATTGTGGCGGTTCGGTCACCTGTAAACGACCAGTATTGTACCATCATCATCAAATTCGAAGAATTCGGTCGTTTGTTTCGTATCGCTATCGCCGAATTCGAATAAACGGCGCCGGATGAGCCGTGTTTTACACCGGCGCGGTGATCGCGTGGTTTGACGCGCCCGGCCGCTCCGCTTACTATATGAGCGTGACACGGACAAACCCCCAACCCGGCCGATTTGCCGCGGCTCTCGTGATCGTTCTAATGGTCTTTTCGACGCTATTCTCGGAAA
>PXBQ01000456.1 GCA_003566875.1 Spirochaetaceae bacterium
CGCCGCAACGCGTGGAAAAAAGACGCTCTGATCGATCCGTACGAGCCCGACCTCGGTAACTTTGAGTCGACGTACGAGAAGCTCGAATGGTTGACAAAAGAAGTTCTTGCCAAAGCCGCGATCAGCGAAAAAAAACCGGTGGAGTCCCGACCGGGCTTCTACTCGTCCCCGTATTACCGCTGGATGGAGGCCGCGAAGCAACACCGAACCAAAGCCCGTGAAATCCTCGCGCAGCTGACTTCGTCCGCTCGAACGTAAGACACGGCGTGTGCCAAACGCGGCGTCGCCACGCAATCAGGCGACGTCACTCGACGTGCACTCGATCGACCTTTTCGGCGAGCATCTCGGTGTAGGTGCGGCACTCGATAGCCGTAGTCGGGATATCGAGCTCAGAAAGCACTTCGCGGACACTCAGCTCCGCTGCTTGCGACTCCGATTCGTCGTCGAGAACTCGTTCGATCTCGACGAACCACCCGAGCCCGACGAGTTCCGAGAGTTCTACAATGGTGTCGCCCGCTTTGTACTGCCTGCCGATTTTGGTCTTTCGTATTCGTTCGAGACACCCGAGTCTGCGCAAGAGTTCATGAAATGCATCGCCGTCGGTGACGTCAAACTCGTGTTCTTCGTTGAACTCCACGCCTTTCTCGATCCGTTTATCTTTGAACGTGCAGATCGAACGGTCTCCGTCACGACGCAACCGCACGTCGCTACGACCGTCACGCGCGCTCTCCTCGCCGGCGAAATAGACGTCTTCTTTTACGTACTCGCGCACAAACGAGTAACGCCGATCAAGCCGCGCCCGCAGAGCATCGGGGTCTGATACCCACGCCTTGAGTTCAACCTCGATCGCCATCGCTTGACACGTCCTTTTGGAGGCTATATGCGTTCACTGAGCACCGGGCGGCGGGGTCTTCTCTATCTTGCGGAGCATGAGTTCAAGCGTACTCCACGACAGCAGGGCGCACTTGATCCTGACGGGGTACTGTTTGACCCCCTCCATCGCCTCGAGGTCCGATAACTCGTCGGGAAAATCCGCGTCCCCTCCCTCGAGCAGCATCGCCTTGAAACGCCGGAGCACGTCCCGAACCTCGTCGAGACCCCGGCCGGACACCGCGTCGCACAGCATGTTCGCCGACGCACAGCAGATCGAACAGCCCGCCCCTTCGTACGTCGCGCGTTTGATCGTCGTTCCATCGAGTTCGACAAAAAGCTCGAGCTCGTCGCCGCACGAAGGATTCGCGCCTTCACTTTTCAGCGTTGCGTTTTCGAGCGATCCGCGGTTCTTCTTCGACTTGTAGTTATCGAGAATGATCTCCCGATACAGTTCGTCTTCGATCGTCATACGAATATTTCCCGGACCGCGTCGACGCCGGCCGCAAGCAGATCGACCTCTTCGCGCGTGTTGTACACGTAAAACGACGCACGAACCGTACCAAAAACCCCAAACACCCGCATGAGCGGCTGCGCACAGTGGAACCCTGCCCGCACAGCGATACCCTCACGGTCAAGAATCGTGCCGACGTCGTGCGGATGAACATCGTCGATGTTAAACGAAAAAATGCCGCCCCGATTCGCGAGATCGGCCGGACCGTACACGATCACCCCAGGTATAGAACCGATTCTCTCGTACGCGTACGCGAGCAGTTCTTTTTCGTGCGCGGCGATCTCCTCGAGGCCGATGTTTGATAGATACGACAACGCGGCGCCGAACCCGATGACCCCGGCGATGTTCGGAGTCCCGGCCTCGAACTTGGCGGGAAGCGGCGCGTACGTCGTGCCCTCTTTCTTCACCTTCAGAATCATGTCGCCGCCGAAGAGAAACGGATCCATCGAATCAAGAACGTTCTCCCGCGCGTACAGCACGCCGACGCCGGTCGGGCCACACATCTTGTGCGCCGAAAACGCGAGGAAGTCGCAACCCCACTCAGCAACGTCGACCGGATGATGAGAAACGTACTGGGCACCGTCGACAAGCACGAGCGCGCCGACCGCGTGCGCCGCCGCGACGATCTCGCTCACCGGCGGGATGTACCCGGTCACGTTCGACATCGCGGTGATCGCGACAAGCCGCGTTTTTCCCGTGAGAGTCCGTTCGACCCCGCCGCGCTCGAGCGTCCCGTCCTCGGCAACCGGAGCGAACCGGACGACAGCCCCTGTGCGTTCGGCTACCGCCTGCCACGGGACGAAGTTCGAGTGGTGTTCGATCTCGG
Organism: Spirochaetaceae bacterium; assembly: GCA_003566875.1. Classification (GTDB taxonomy): domain Bacteria; phylum Spirochaetota; class Spirochaetia; order DSM-27196; family PXBQ01; genus PXBQ01. The sequence continues at coordinate 2,211 of PXBQ01000456.1, forward strand.
TGATAACGATCTCGTCGCCGGATTTGAGGTGTTTCAGCGCCCAACCGTACGCAACGAGATTGATGGACTCCGTGGTGCTCTTTGTGAAGATCGCGTGTCCGTCGTCGGGTGCGTGGATAAAGGCCTCGGTCTGGGCCCGTACCGCGTCGTACGCGACGGTGGCCTGCTCGCTGAACTCGTACACGCCCCGGTGGATGTTTGCGCCGAGGTCGGTGTAGTACGCGCGCTCGGCGTCGAGCACGCATTCCGGTTTCAGAGACGTCGCGCCGTTGTCGAGATAGACCAGCGGTTTACCTCGCATCGTTTTTTCGAGAATCGGGAAGTCGGCTCTGACCGCGGGAATGTCTAACATCGATTCATTTATACCAAAAACGGCCCCCGACGTACACTGCGACGGGGACCGCTCCATTTTGAGGCGACGTAACAAGCGCTACTTCGCCTTTGTGTAGAGTTCGGCGACCGCGTTCCAGTTAATAACGTTGAAGAACGCTTCGAGATACTCGGGGCGACGGTTCTGGTACTTAAGGTAATACGCGTGCTCCCAGACGTCGACGCCAAGGATCGGCGTCTTACCATCGGTCAGCGGATTATCTTGATTCGGCGTGCTCACAACCTCGAGCTTGCCGTTCGTGACGACAAGCCATGCCCAGCCGCTCCCGAAACGGTTCGCCGCGGCTTCGGTGAACTTCGACTTGAACGCATCAAAACTGCCGAACGCCGAGTCGATCGCCGAGGCGAGTTCACCCGACGGTTTGCCTCCCGCGTTTGGACCCATTGTCGCCCAGAACAGGGTGTGGTTCGCGTGACCACCTCCATTGTTCCGAACGGCGGTTCTGATGTTCTCGGGCAAGGAGTTCAGTTCCTTCATGATCTTTTCGATCGACCACGAGGCGTACTCGGTGCCTTCCACGGCCGCGTTCAGTTTTGTGACGTACGCTCCGTGGTGCTTGTCGTGATGAATCGTCATCGTCTGTTCATCGATGTGCGGTTCCAG
>PXBQ01000462.1 GCA_003566875.1 Spirochaetaceae bacterium
CTCTGGCGACCGGCTTTGGCAGTGCCACCTACTTCATCCGCACGTTCCGTACCCATTACGGGGTCACTCCGGCCCAGCATCGCCAACACAACACGACCGCGGAGGATGAACTGAATCCTGTGCCGGCTAATGATCAAAGGGAGCTTTAGGCCGTTGTTGACACCGACATCGGAAACTCAGCGGCGTCGACAACCTCCGCTCGGAGTTACACCACTCTGTAGGACATTACCTGTTCTTGAACTTCCGTACGTCTTTCATCCCTGATACACCTTTCTTTCTCGGCGACTTATGTCGCGTGCCGATATCACGTTGATCAGGTGGTGCCGCAGCGTGAACGCCACGAGGACCGCGCGGTTGTCGACGCGAGTCAGTAACTCTTCCGAGCCGCAAGCACTGCCGGCACAAGCAGCGTCAACCCGACAGCCTGGAGTCCGAGGATGGTCGAAACAACAAAAGACTGAACCGGGGCCGTATTCCCGCCTTCGCGGGAATACGGGTCGCACCGGCGATACTCAGTAGCTGTAGCGAGTTGAGATCACTACGAGGTCGTTGCCGGCGTACGCTCCGAACTGACCCTCGTCGCCGAAGAAGAGGTTCCCCTCCACGCGGAACGAAAGCGCGTCCGCGGGTGCCCACGTCACGCCGACCTTAACCAGTGCGTCCGGGGCGTTGAACCCGACATACGAGAACGCGTCGAACACCAGCTGCTCGCGCAGGAACGACTTCCGTGCCCTGAACGTCGCGGTCCACGAGTGCTCGTCCTGCCGCAACGCGTCCTCGTGATCGAAGACGTACTGGTGCATGATCTGCGCCGAAAGGTCGATGCCGGCGACGGCCGTGTCCGCCCCGGCGAGCGACTGGAGATACTCCTTCTCGACGTAGCCGTCGGCGTCGGTCATCTCGGTCGTGAGGAACCGCTTCGGGGTGAAGAACCCCGACTCACCGCGCACGATGAATGGACCGACCGACGAGCTGAGCGCACCTCCGGCAAGCCACTGCCGGTAATGCTCCGGCGTGACGGTCAGCGCAGAGAGTACGCCGGGTGACGCGAACTCCTTCGTGATCGTCGGAGACGGCTCGTTCGTCCAGTAGTAGCCGAAGGCGAGATCGAAGTCGAGCGCGGAGGTATGCAGGCGTAGCCGAGCGTAGAATTCGCCGTCGTCGAGCGATGAGCCGACGTCAGGAGCAGGGTTGACGGTTGGCTCGATCGGAGTCTCGAGCGACGTGTACCAGATCGAGTCGGGTGCCGGCAGGACCGACGGGGTGAACACAGGAATATAGATGAGCTCGACCACAGCCGGCCCGATGTACGCCTTCGCACTCGCCGCAATCACGCCTGTGCGGAGCTCCCGAAAGTCGGGGATCAGGAAGTTGGTGAGATCTTTCGGGCTCACGATGTCGGTGATCGCGAGGCCATCGGCCTTGCCCCAGATGATGATCTGCTTCCCGACTCGAAGGTCGACGAACTCGGTGTAGTAGTCGAGGTACGCTTCGCGCAGACCGACCTCCGGGCCCGCGCCGGACGCGATCTCGAAGTAAGGATTCAGAAGCAGGTCGACGTCGGTCCCGCGATAGCCGAGTTCCACCTCCGCGGTGACGGCGTTGCGCACGATCTCGGCGTCGCTCACGGTCGCGCCGAGTTGATGCCGCAGGTAGCCGTTCAGCGACGGCCCCTGCGCTGAGAGCGATGCGGCGGCCACGAACATGGCAGCAAGAAGTAGCATCAGTGCGCGTTTCATCGGATCCCCCTGGTCATTGTGCGTTCGGTGAATGTGCTCTCCTCGATCCCGGTGTTGAACCGGAGGTCGGTGAGTTCCATGGTCGTCGAGTGGCCGGAGTGTGCGTTGGTCATGGTCATCCGGCTGATCGTCCAGAAACCGTCGATCTCCCGGTACTCCTCGACCTCGAGCGTCTTCAGCAGGTTGCCCGATCGGTCGTAGAACTCACGCCGCAACCCGATCCAGATACCATCGGCCACCCACGAGAGCGTACGGCCGTAGGCCGATGTCCCGTGTTCGAGCAGACTTTCGACTACGTAGACGGTCCGACCGTCGATCCTCTCGGTGCCGGTCACGCGGTGCGTGTCGAGCTCCGGGTGGCGTTCGCCAAGGTCCTCGTACGTGAAGTCTGAACCCATGAAGCTGTCGTTCTTCTTCTCCGCCGAGATTCGCCTGACTCGCCGGAGCGCCGGCAGATAGATCCACTGATCGTCGGGCGTCGACGGATCGTCGTAGGTCCAGTTCATGAACGCCGTGTCGCGGACGTCGGCCGGTGCGGTGAAGAACAGGAGCTTCTTCTCGACCCCGTCGAACCGCGCGACGTACTGGCGAACGCTGCGGACTCGCTGGTTGCCGCGCGCGTTCTCGAGCGTCATCGTGAGCCCACCGTCCATGTCGTCGGGTTGCGGACGCTCGAAGACATTGGTCATGACCTCGAGGCCGCTCCGGCTCGTCTGTGCGAATCCCAACCCCGCGACGACAGTCAGTAGCAGCGTCACGTTTAGAAATATAGTAGTCCTATGCATATGTTTCCTCCTCCTCATCGTTTGTGAGGGTTGATGCCGTGTCTTTGCCGAACTGATTCCCGCGATAGAGCAGCAGGAAGAGTACGGTCACCGTTCCGAGAAAGCTCACCGCCATGTTGAGCGCGACGAGCCCCCCGACCTGGCGGTTGGGCGGAAAGACCGAAAAGAGCAGTACCGCGAATCCCGATGCGACGACCAGTGCGTTGTACATGATCGCGCGACCGCTGTGGTGCATAGTCAGTACCGCAGCCTCGTGTTTGTTGCCGCGTTCGGCGATGTACTCCTTGTACCGCTCGATCATGTGGATCGCGTAGTCGATCCCGATTCCCACCGCGATGCTCGAGATGAGAGCGGTCGAGATGCTGAGCGGAATACCGAGGACGCCCATGATGCCGAAGTTGACCACCGAGGTGATCAGGATCGGAGTCGCTCCGATGAGCCCGATGGCGATGCTCCGGAACATGAACGCGAGCAGCACCACGACGATCACGAGCGAGATCGCGAGACTCTTGATCTGCCCGTCGAGGATGAGCTCGGAGAACACGAGCGCGCGATACCCGGACCCCGCGTACTGCATCGAGACGTCGAACTCGGCGAGATCGTCGCGGTACGAGTCGCTCACCGCGATGATGCGCGAGAGCGTCTGCGAGCTGTCGTCCTTCACCTGAACCGTGATGTTC